>JAUWBI010000107.1 GCA_030601745.1 Phycisphaerae bacterium | reverse complement strand
CCGGTCTTGTTCGGCACTTTCACGTCGTCGTGAATCAATACCCCGTTTTGCCATACCGTCATACGGACGTCCTTGACCTTCCTGGCGTTTTCGCCCTGACCCTCGAATCGGGCCGCATGGAAGATAATATCGTAACTCTGCCATTCGCCCGGCTTCTTGCAGACGTTCTTGTCGGGCGCCTTGAACTTATATATCGATCCGCCTTCATTTTTCCTCGGCGGCTGGCCGTAAGAATCCAGAATCTGGAGCTCATAGCGGCGCTGGATGTAGACGCCGCTGTTGCCGCGTCCCTGTCCCCTCACGTTTGGTGGCAACTGCGGGGTCTTGAACTCCACGTGCAGTTTGAAGTCCTTGAATTTCCTTCTTGTCATAATGCTGCCTGTTTTCGGCACGGCCTTCATTGCATCGCCGACAATTTCCCATTGAACCGCTTTGCCGTTCTGGTGCGTCCAGTGTGAAAAATCCCTCCCATCGAAAAGAACTATCTCTTTCTCTTTCGGTATTCTTTCCAGTTTGACTTTTGGCGGCTCGGCGTAGTCGTGCCAGATGCGTTCGGCGTCCGCGACATTGACTTTGCCTTCGTGCACATACATCCGATACCGGAAAACGTGGTCTTTGCCCGGCTCCATCACCCAGTCACCTGCCTGCGAAGGTGCCCAGTTGAAGAACACCTGACCTGACGGCCATATCCGCATCGGCTCAGGATGCCGGAAATTCTTCGGATGGCTGTAGAAGGTTACACCCTGCCAGTCCTTGCCAATCCGTCCGGACGTATCGCACCAGCGCGCCCTTGTAGCGTGGCCATCCTTGCGGGTCCTGCCCTCACTGGTCAGATACATCGCATTCTCACCCTCCCATTCAGCTGCGCCTCTGAATCCGAATCCGCCGTAGCGATACTCGACCTGGTAAAGTGGGCTGTCGGCAACGCAACGCTGGGTTGATTTGAAGTCCCAAAGCCAGTAGCCCTTCTCCGCTCCACCGACGTTGTACACCCGAACGTCCCACGTCTCCTTGAGCACGACCTTTTCGCCCTCGGAAGTTTTCAGGGCGATATGTTCCTGCTCCGCTTCAAAACCGCCGTAAACAGGACCGCTGGTCGTTGAGAGGAACTTCACGAAGCGGACCGTCCCCTGACCTCCGCCGAGATTCCAGAAATCGACTTCTTTGCCTTCGAATTTTGTCTTTGTCCACGGCATCCATATCCCTAAGTGATGAATATGGTCAGCCGGATGAATATCCGTCAGCACAGCACCTGTCGGCGACCATAATGGATGGATAAACCCGCTGCGGTTATATAGTTCGCTTTTCCCCTCCGGCGGCGGAACCAGCGCGTGGTGATACTGAAGAATCTTGCTGTCCCCCCGCAGAATCCGCACAACCGAAGCGCTCCTCATCACGTTAACAGTCCCACCAATACTTGACGGTCTCATCGGACCCTTGACAAGTTCATAGATGCGTTTACCACCTGCCGGCGTCGTTCCCGAAAGTATCCACCAAAGCCGCGGCGGATTACCCGGCTCGATCTGCTTGGCAACTGCTATGCGCCTCGAATCCTCGATTTCATACAGTGCTAATTCAGTATAACTTATTCCGTCAAGCGCTACGGATACGGGAGTGTCGATCCGGGTGTGCTTTCCCGCTTCAACGGTGATTCTTGCTAACGGTTCAGCATAAGTAATCGGTTGAGTTACTAAGCCCGCCAATAAAGCGAAAATAAGTATCGAAATGGTCGGAAGTGGTGTGCGATTTGCCATTTTTGCTCCTCCTTTCAGTTCACCCCGTTAGAACTAAGCCGACAACTTCTAACGGGGCTCGAGCTATTTTTGCATATCAACTTTTTTTCTCAGACAGAAACAAATATGCTAACAGATTTTCCCGGCTTAATCAAGAATTATCTCGCAAATTTTCACATAGAGTTGCTAACATACCCCCTGCAAATAGTGTTGCTTTTTCGCTTTTCCACAATATGCATCACACACAGTGCAATACGAATATGTCGTTCAGGGTGCAGCCGGTTCGCATTACTGCCGGCTGGCTTCTTCTGGGTCTGCCTTGAAGCCAGGCCGGTTATTTACCATCAACGCAAAATCAGCAAAATCGACTTTTCAGTCACCGGCCAGGTTCCTTCCGATGCCATTTATTTCTATCGCGGGCCCGGCCCCTTATCATTTTCATCCACCTGTCATCGTATAATAGAACTACCGGCTGAGTCTGCGTGCGGTTAGGGATTTTTTGTAATCGACCTTACTCTCTCCGCGTCCACAACCAGTTCCACGTGCCCGCAATTAAGACAGATGAGAGCACTAACAGGAACTCCCGTCGTCAGGACCGTTACTAATTTGGCATCTTTCGGACGGGAGTAGATTTTTCCCGTGGACTGGAGGTCGCTGGGTTGGAGATTTGTGCCCCCACATCTCAGACATTTCTTTTCCTCATTCATAATCCAACACCTTTCATATTTCCCATATAACTCTAATAGATAACTGTGAGGCTGTTGAAAAAGGCCTCTATTCCTGATACATATAATACTTGAAGTGGAGGAAAGGTTACAAGTGAATATTTCGAAAGTTTGGGATTGTTTTTTACGGCAATATTATTCACTATCCCGGCTGTACGGCTGCCTCCGGGCTGAAAAGGGTTTTAAGAGAGATGTTTTTGGGCGTTCAGGGCAAAAAACTGCCGCCAGGCAAAGGGTTTTATGCACCCAGCAAAAGCGGACTTTTGCAACAGCCCCAGGTGCTCCATTATTTCTTACGGATATTTTTGAAAGTTTATTCTTGACGGATAAACATAAATAGGTTTTATTTACAGGCGAGGGTGGTGAAGAACACGGAATTTGTCGGGCTGTAATGGCTTGTAGAGAAGAGCTTGTGTATTTTATAGGACGGTCGAAATATCTATACTTAAGTTTCTTGGAAAGGATTGAATAATGCGAATTGTCAAACTTTCGGGGGTTTTTCTTGTATGTGCCTGTGTCGCACTGATAACTGGTTGTGGCCCGGAGTTGCAGTCCCTCAGAAAACAAAACGCCGCACTGAACAAAAGAGAAGAGGTGCTTAGGAGTGACCTGCAGGTTACCAGGCTAAAACTCCAGCAGTTAGAAAGACAGCTTGCTGACGCTGAAACGCGTGGCGGTATCGAGGTAGGGACACTGCAACTAAAAATTAAGGCTCTTGAGAAAGACCTGGATGAAAAGAAGCGTTCAATTGCGGAGATGCAGCAGCGGTTGCTCGGCGGAGTGATGCTGCCGGTCGAGCTTAGCATTATGCTGGAGGATTTTGCCGAGCGCGAGGAAATGGTTACCTACGACCCGGACCGAGGCATAGTGAAGTTCGAGAGCGATTTGCTTTTCAAGAGCGGCAGCGACGAGGTGCTGCCTGCGGCGGCAAAAGCGGTTCAGACACTTAGTGGAATTTTGAACTCCGAAGAGGGCAAAAAATTTGATATTATAATTGCCGGCCACACAGACGACCAGCCTATTCGCTATTCGCGACCGAAACATCCGACCAACTGGCACCTGTCGGCCCACAGGGCAATATCCGTCCTGAACGTAATGGCGAAGAACAATATCGCTCAGAAGCGGATGAGCGTGCGCGGCTTTGGCGAACTCCGGCCGATTGTGCCGAATGAGCCCGGCAAAAAAGGCAATCAACAAAACAGACGAGTCGAGATTTACATTGTCCCCGAGGGAATGTAGTCGTGATTCGTTGTTAGATTTACGACCCATAAGGGAACACCATTTTGAGGGTTCGGGCTCCGTTTTGCGTTCCCGCACCAATTAGGTGTGAGCCTGAGCTCAATTGGTGCGGGACAAAATGGGGACATAGCTGCGAGGTACGAGCACCCGTATAAGAGAATGGCAGAACGCACTTTAATTATTATCAAGCCGGACGGCATACACCGGCATTTGGCCGGTGAGATAATTGGGCGATTTGAAAAAAAGGGCTTCAAACTCGCTGCCGCAAAATTTATGCAAGTCTCTGAAGAGCTGGCCCGCCAACTCTATGCCGTTCATCACGGCAAACCCTTCTTTGAAGGTTTAGTAAAGTATCTCTCTTCAGCACCGATACTTGTGATGGTCTGGGAAGCGGAGGGCGTTATAGGTATGACACGCAAGATGATGGGGGCGACTTTCGGCTACGATGCTGAGCCGGGCACTATTCGCGGGGACTTTGGCTGTTCAAAAGGATACAACCTCGTTCACGGCTCGGACAGTCCCGAATCGGCTGAGCAGGAAATCAAGCTATTTTTCAGGCCTGACGAAATCATCGATTACAAATTAGCTGACGCGGACTGGCTCTACGGCAAAAACGATTAGCCCGAAAAAGCGACTCTGAGCCGACAGGCGTGGTTTATTTTCATAATCCTTTGTTAAAACAGAGCTTACGTTCATTTTGGCCTTTCGGAAATTGGGTTTGTTTTGGGTTTGCTTTCACCAAGTGTCCAATTGGATTTATTTTCATAATCCGTTGTATTATATGGATTTACATTCATTTGACTTTTTTGGAAATTGGCTTTGTTTTGCATAAAAGAGCTGATTTGTAGAGCGTTCTCGACAGATGTAGAGCCGCGAATGCAAAATGATTATTGATTATTGATAAATGATTATTGGTAGTTGACTGTATCATCATATTGGGTAAGGAGTTATCTGATAGTTTGAAATCCGAAATCCTAAGCACTAAATCCTAAACAAATCCAAATTACATAAATTTAAATGTTCAAAACTTTGCCTTGCTTGGCAAATGATGATTTTTGGCGTGTATCTGCTGATACGAAAACGTGCGGTTCTCCGCTATATCTGGCGCCTACTGGCGGGTTATCGTTTGTCTGCTGGCAAACATGGGGGTATTTTAACAGAAATTCAAACAAAAGTCAACAAGAAAATTGGCCACAGATTTCACAGATTTCAGGATAGTAATTAGCCACAAAGACACGAAGACACAAAGAAAAAATTAGACGCAGATTAACGCAGATTGACGCTGATTTGTTTTTTGCCGGCTTTGGCGTCTTTGTCCGAATCTTTGTTCGATGCAAGCATAATTCGTGTTGCGTCGTGCGTATTGCGTATGTCGTTAGAGGAGCCCTGTGGGGCTCTTTTTGATTTGACGGATTGAGAAAATTTTGGGTAGTGTGTGGTTTGAAAGAAAGAAAAAATAGGTGACTGTCCCTAGTTTTTTAGTTTTTCATTGCAAAAGCCTGCCTGTGCTTATCTATCACGCGTCGGACTTCCCGTACAACTTCCTCTTGCATAGGACCGTCGGCGATGTAGAGAACCTGCAACTTACCTATTGACTCCTCCGGAGCGTACTGCGCCCAAGAGTAGGGCCCGATAAACAGATTCACATCTAGTCGGAGACCGTCATTAGAATATACAGGAATAGTTCGCGGTGCCTTGACACCAGGGCTCCATTTAGGATTGAGCTTCCTGGCTATTTCGCCATGTAAACAGAATAGGTGGAAGCGGAATGTACCGGTCTTTTCCTTGCGGTCGACAGAAAGTTCGATCTCCGTGAGGCACGGCAAATCACCTTTGAGGGCGATTATGTCTGATGCGATTTCATTGGCTAAGCGGAAGTAGTCGTCATTTGTGGGGATCGCCCTCTCATGGGCTTGGTTGCAAGCAAGAGGACTAATGGCGACAACAACCATTAGTGCCGTTGAGATAAACAAGCCTGTGCGATTCATGACATTTAAATATCCTTATAACAATGATTATACAGTCTGTATAAAACGGGAAACACAGACTTCCCGGCGAAGATTTCTTATATCTTATTTCGTGAATCGTTTCTCGTGTTGATTCCACTCGCAGATGTATCGTGCCTTTAGTCACAGAAAATAACACAAAAGAAGGAAAAAGGCAAAAGAATTTTAGTGGATTAGAGGATTGGGGAATTGGAAAGAAAAAGGGAAAAAAGAATATCGAATATCGAACAAGGAATGTCGAATTTCCAAGGAGAGATTGCTTCGCTGCGCTCGCAATGACAATTTTTCATGGATTCGGTGCCTTCGCAGGGATGACCCTGCACCAAATTGCGGCAGAAGCCTATTTCGTGCGGGGCAAGCAACCCCCGACAGTGCCGGGGGCTAACAGGCATTGAGGCGAGTGGGGGCGGCCCCGTGTGGCCGCCCTATCATTGATAATAACAACGTATCAGGGCAACCACATGGGGTTGCCCCTACAGATTATATTCTTTGATTTTTCTGTAGAGTGTTCTTTCGCCGATGCCATTGTCTTTGAGAGAATTCGGTTTAATTAATGGCGGAAATTTGGTAAAATACAATAATACGTGTTGTCTTTAGAGTGGAAAAAGGAGGTCAGTACGAAGCCAAGAGCAGTCATAATATTAATTTTGACGCTTGTGGTAACTACTCAGGCGCAGCAATTGGCCTTTCCTGGTGCCGAAGGTGCAGGCTGTTATTCCACAGGCGGTCGAGGTGGTGACGTATATCACGTAACCAATCTCAATGACTCAGGCGCAGGGTCGCTGAGGTATGGCTTGGAATCGGCTGCCGGCCCACGTATTATCGTCTTTGACGTCAGCGGAAACATAGGATTGCAATCGAATCTGTCTATTGGTTCTGATATTACGATTGCCGGCCAGACCGCGCCCGGGGACGGCATTACCATATGCAACCGGCAAAGCAAACTCAATGGCGATAATGTGATTGTGCGTTACATTCGTTTTCGGCCGGGCGATGTGTATTGTCCTGGTTACGAGCCTGACTCGCTGTCGATACGGGGCGCCGACAACGTGATAGTTGACCACGTGAGCACATCATGGGGCATCGATGAAATCTTGTCGGCGACGCACGGATCGACCAGCGTAACGGTCCAGTGGTCGATGGTGACGGAAGCCCTCCATAATTCATGCCATCATAAGGGCAATCACGGCTATGGTTCGTTGATTAATGGTGGGGACTTTACGTTTCACCACAACCTCTATGCGCACAACAGAAGCCGGAACCCTCGCCCCGGCGTGGGGGAGCCAGGGACAAGGCTGGATTGGGTTAACAATGTTGTCTACAACCCGGGCGGTAGATTCGGCTATGGCGACGGATCATCAGAAAGCCCTCTTTACATTAACTACGTCGGCAATTATGGGATTGGCGGGCCCGATACGTACGCCACGACCATGCACCACTCGGCCGAACCCTATACACATATTTACCAGTCCGGAAATATTATGGATCTGAATAAAAACGGCATCTTAGACGGTACGGACAATGGATGGGGTATGTTTAGCGGCCCTGAGACGCACCACAGCACTCGATTCGATTTGCCGGAGGTTACAACGCACAGCGCTCTTGAAGCCTACAACCTGGTTCTGGCGGAAGCCGGCGCATCACTTGTCCGCGACGCGGTCGATAATCGCGTGATCGAAACAGTGAGGAACCAGACAGGCGCGCATATTGATTCGCAGTGGGAAGTCGGCGGCTGGCCGGAGCTTAACTCCGCAGCCGCGCCGCTCGACTCCGACCAGGACGGGATGCCGGATAATTGGGAACTCAGAAAAGGGTTGAATCCTAATAATCCCAGTGACGGTCCAGAGGACCGAAACGGTGACGGTTATAGCAACGTCGAAGAATACCTTAACTGGCTTTGCTTCAAAGTTGCCGGTGACCTGGACTATGATGGAGATGTTGACTGGGATGACGTAAAGACCTTCGCGGGGCAGTGGTTAAACCCCTGCCTCATTGGGGAATGGTGCGGCGACTGTGATATCGACCAAAGCGGCAGAGTGGATTTTGCCGATTTTGCCATGCTTGCTGAGAATTGGCTTGAAGGCACACCTTGACCCGCGGGAAGCACGCAGAAGACCCTCAATAGCTGTTTATTTGCGAATCCAACTTCAAATAAATAATCTGTGAGCCGAAGATACAAGAGAGCAAGAACACACCCTACAAGTTGTATTCCTTGATTTTTCGGTAGAGTGTTCTTTCGCCGATGCCGAGGATCTTCGCGGCTTTTTCACGATTGCCTCTCGTTTTCGCCAACGTGTCTATTATAGCCTGCTTTTCCAGCTCATTTAGCGACACGCCCGCCAAATCTCCCGGCGCCCGGCTGCCGGGGAGTAATTGCCGCCTCTGTGCTATTTCAGGCGGTATGTCCGGTACGTCCAGCTTGTCCCTGTCGCACATCACAACCATCGTTCTGATACAGTTTCGAAGCTGGCGAATGTTACCGGGCCAATCATAGCTCGTAAGGGCCGTCTGCACCGCATCGGTTATGCCGGTAACAGCCGAGCCGATTTCCGCAGCGGCTTCTTCGATAAAATATTCTGTAAGAGCCGGCATATCCTCCGCCCTGTCGCGCAGCGCCGGCACAGAAATGTTCACACCCTTGATTCTAAAGTACAAATCCTGCCTGAACTTCTTCTCTTCTATAAGCTTCGTCAAATCATGGTTTGTTGAGCTAATGATGCGGACATCCACTACGGTCGGTTTATGAGAGCCCACCGGTATAACAATACCATCTTCGAGAACACGCAGCAGTTTGGCCTGACAATTCGGCGCCATATCACCGATTTCATCCAGGAGCAGTGTCCCTTTATCAGCTACCTCGAACAATCCCTTTCTGTCACCGGTTGCGCCGGTATAGGCACCTTTGACGTGGCCGAACAATTCACTCTCGAGTAAAGTTTCGCTCAGGCCGGCACAATTTATCGGCCTAAAGGGCCTGTTCCGACGTGGTGAATTGTTGTGAATCGCCCTTGCCAGCAGCTCCTTTCCTGTCCCGGATTCGCCTTCAATCAGGACGGATATATTGGTCGGTGCCACACGCCGTAGGACCTCGAATATTCCTTCCATTGCGGGGTTTGTGCCCCGCACACCCTCGAATTCGAAATGCTCTTTACTTGTTGCGGGCCTCTGTTTTTCACGCTGAATTGCAGCCGAAGCTTTCCGGCTCGCCTGGCCCACGAGTGTGCGAAGCTGGTCAATATCAATCGGCTTGACAAGATAATCGTATGCCCCCCGCCTTATTGCTTCCTTACAGGTATCAATGGTTGCATAAGCAGTTATTAAAATCACTTCCGTCCTGCCGTTATGCTTTTTGGCCTCTTCGAGTATGGCCAGCCCGTCAATATCACCGCCCAATTTCAAATCGGTAACAACAACATCGACTATTTGCTCGCGGAGGATTTCCAGAGCATCTTTGCCGTTGTAAACAGCAATCGTCTTTGCGCGCTTTGTGTACAACTTCTCAAGCGCTTCGGCAATTCCGTCGGCGTGGTCACGCTCGTCGTCAACAACCAAAACTACAGTATTGCTACTCATCAAATTGACACCTTACTGCGTCTGGAGTGGTAATCTTATAGTAAATGATGTTCCTTTGCCCGGCTCACTGTCAACGGCTATTGTACCATTATGTGCCTCTACAATCTTTTTCGCCGTCGGCAAACCTAATCCACTGCCCTGCGGCCGAGACGAATAATAAGCATCGAAAATGTGCGGCAATTTATCCGGGGCGATACCCCGGCCGGTATCGGTAATTTGAATCACTGCATCTTTTTTACGCCGGTCCGTTCTTATTATCAACTCCCCGCCATCGCTCATAGCTTGCCGGGCGTTAATAAACAGATTCAGTATCACCTGTTTTAACATATCTGCATCAACTTTGCAAACGAGCGGGTTGCTATACAATTGCTGCCGCATAGTTATCGAGCGGCTGTGAGCTTGTGGCGAATAAAAATCAATCATATCACTGATAAGCGAGTTTATATCAACACTTGCCAGCTGTAATTCGGTCCTGCCAACATACCGCAGGAAGCCGTCGAGAATCTGCTCAAGTCTGTCCGTTTCTTTTTGTATAACAGCTATTTTCCGCAGCGCTCTTGTGAATCTCTGGGCGCCCTTATCTAAATTTGCACCTTCTAACTCTTCCCTAATCAGCTTCAGATTGATTTTGATAGTCGATAAGGGATTTTTAATCTCGTGGGCAAGCTCACCCGTCAGCTTGCCTAATTCTTCAACACCTATTTTCACCATCGAGTTCGCTGACTTTAATTTTAATGTTTTCTCGGCGTTCTTTGCGTCCTCTGCCTGCACCTGTGGTTGCGCAGGCACAGGTGCGGTTAATCTCTTTTGGTCTGCCCACCCCACCAATATTATTATTTTTTTTCTACCGGCTTCTGTTCGGCCTTCTTTTTCAACTCAGCAAGAGCAGCTTTGCGAGAAAGCTTTAATCTGCCCTGGTCGTCAATCAATGATAATTTCACATCTATCAGGTCGCCTGTTTTGCACACATCATTAACATTCTTGACGAAACCGTCGCTTAGTTCGCTAATATGACACAGGCCTTCAACACCCGGCGTGATTTCAACAAATACTCCAAAGTCTTTTACGGACACCACTTTTGATTGCGGATATATCCGCCCCACCACCGGCGGCTGCGTCATTGCTTCGATAATCTCTCTTGCCTTGAGGTGTCCGTCACCGCCGACACAGCTTATGTAAATAGTCCCGTCCTCTTCGATTTCGATGGTTGTGTCGGTCTGTTCCTGAATACTCTTAATCATCTTGCCGCCCGGCCCGATTACTTTGCCGATAAATTCAGGGTCAATTTCGATACTTATCAACTTGGGTGCATACCTGCTCAATTCAGGCCTGGGTTTACTAATGACCTGGGCCATAATTTTCAGAATCTCCAGCCGAGCCGTTTTTGCCCGCTCCAATGCCTTGACCATAATATTATGTGCCAGACCCTCGGCTTTGATATCAAGCTGTATCGCCGTAATACCGTCAACCGTACCGGCAACTTTGAAATCCATTTCGCCGAAGTGGTCTTCCTCACCAAGTATATCGGTCAGCAATTCGTATCGGCTGTTTTCGCCGCTAATCATACCGATTGATATGCCGGCAACGGGTTTTGTGATTGGAACGCCTGCGTCCATTAGAGCTAATATTCCGCCGCAGACCGAAGCCATTGAGCTGGAACCGTTCGATTCGGTAATATCCGAGATTACCCTGACAGTATATGCGAATTCATCTTCCGGCGGTCTTACCTGCACCAATGCCTTTTCTGCGAGGACTCCGTGCCCTATTTCTCTTCGGCCAGGCCCGCGCATTGGTCGTACCTCGCCGACAGAAAACGGCGGAAAATTGTAATGCAGCGTAAAGTTTTGAGTGTACTCATCCAATAAGCCGTCTATAATCTGCGCATCCCGGATAGTACCAAGCGTTACGCTCACCAGTGCCTGCGTTTCCCCTCGCGTAAATAATGCTGAGCCGTGAGTCCTGGGTAAAATACCTACTTCGCACGCAATTTGACGTATATCATTATAGCCTCTTCCGTCGGCCCGTTTGCCTTCTAAAAGCAATTTCTTAACAACCTCGCCCTCTATCTTTTCAAGGATTCGCTTGACAATTGTTTTGTTGTATTTGGGAGCAGCCTCATTCGGCAACTGCGGACTGTCCTCATCAGGACAGTATTTGGCCCTAACCTGCTCACGTAGTTCATCGATAGCCGTGTTACGCTCCTGCTTGCCCGGTATTTGCTTGAGCTCATATAGTTTATCTGATATCTGCGAACGAATTTCTGAAATGAGCTGCTCGTTGGTTTCCACAAGTGGGATTTCCTTTTCGACGCCGACCTTTTCGCGAAGCTCTTCGATCATTTCGCAAA
>JAUWBI010000096.1 GCA_030601745.1 Phycisphaerae bacterium | reverse complement strand
ATCATGAGCATCGAGAATCCAACTTTAGTTCACTTTAGGCACTTTAGCTCACTCTTAACTAACGAGTATCAAGAATCCAGTTATTTACGTGCCTATAAGGCTCTACATCTGTCGAGAACGCTCTACAAATCAGCTCATTTTATGCAAAACAAAGCCAATTTGCTGGATGCCCTAATGAACGTAAAGTCTTTTCATACAGTGGATTATGAAAATAAATCCAATTGGACACTTGGTGAAAACAAACCCAATCAAACCCAATTTCAAAGGCAAAAAAATGCCCAGGCACGGTTATTTCGCACTATTTTGAGCAATTTGAAAAAAAACTTGTAACTGCGCGGCAGAGTAGAGATTATCTGGAAAATCGGGAAAAAGGCAAACGTAACAAAAGTTTTATTTCAGGTGAAATATGGCCCGAATAGCAATTGATGTCGTATTATTACCTTCAGACGAGATGACCGATTATGCAATTGAAGTAAATAGAGAGCTGCTCAAAACGTTTGATAATAAAATAATCCTAAATTATGAGAATTGTTTGCCCCATATTTCCCTGGCTATGGGTTGTATCGATGAAAAAGACATTCCTGATATCGAGGAAATTTTGCGGGACATTGCAAAAAAATACTCTTTCGGCGAGCTAAGGGTTGTTGGTATTTATGCTGAAACAATTCCAACCGGCAAAAAAGTGTCGTGTTTTAAGATAGAAAAAACGAAAGAACTCCAATTGCTCCACGAAGAGGTTATGGAAAGACTCGCACCGTATCTTACCTATGATGTAACTACGGCTATGCTGTTTTCCCCTCCGGAAGTTGAGGAAGCAACTTTATTCTGGATTAAGAACTACCCGGAAAAATCAAGTTTTGAAAATTTCTCTCCGCATATAACAATTGGATTCGGCGAACCCCGCCCCTCCGAGGGGCTGAGCGAAACAGATAAAGTGGAGTTTCCGATAAAATTCGCTGCTTCAAAACTTGCTTTATGTCACCTGGGAAATTATTGCACCTGCAGGAAGGTTCTTGTATCAACTGAACCTGGAAGCTGATAATTCACAGGCTGCGAGACATAGAATACAGTTGAAAGCTTAAAAACTATTTCTGGAAAAATCTGTCCCGCCCCGGCTAACTGACCGTCTGCAAGCTGGTCAGGGCAACGGACTTGTCATCAGCAAGTTCAAAAATTTTATCAAGGGCGGTTACCTTAAAGATGCCTCTGGTTGGAGCGGCAACGCTGCAAAAAACAAGCCGATGCCCACAATCGGCCAACACCTTGCGCAGCTTCAGCAGCTTCGAGAGGCTTGAAGAAGTTACAATATCGACTTTGGAAAAATCAATTACCACATTACAGCCATCTCTGTCGCGCACGATTTCAGTAACGCTTTTGAGCTCATCGGCTATTTCTGGTTCCTGGGGCAGGTCCACGAGGACAACATTCTCCGGCAAGTTTTGAATCCCCATTGTAAATCTCCTTTTTTAACTCATACAGCTTTCGCGCATTTCAAATGTTGTATCGGCACAAGTTTAGGCCAGGTTAAGCAAAAAATTAAGCTGCCCAAGCTGACCGATTTTAAGCCAGATATTGACGTAAATATTGTTTTAATAAGACCATAGTAGGATTTGTCATTCCTGCGGGGAGCAGGAATCTAACTCTATTAGAATGCATTTTTGTTTCCTCTGAAAACAAACTTCACCGGAACCGGTCGGTTTGAGTATACAAATTGATTTATTTTTTTTATAATAGCGTGTATAGATGTGAACAAAGCATTGCAGGAGAAAACTGAATGAACCCCGTTAGAGGGACCCCGCTTGCCCCCCTGCTTCTTGCGAAGCAAACCGGGGGGCTTTGCGGGAACCGAAATTCTATGACGAGCAATAATATGATACAAACTCCGTTAAAAGAGAGCCCACAACTCCTGATGGGGCAAAAGGGGAAAATTTCTAACGGGGTGTTGCAGAAACGTTTTTTTGCGGTTGTTCTTATCGGCGTTAGCATTCTTCCGGGCGGATGTAGAGAGCGGAACGTCAGTTTTGTAACAATAGGTACAGGGGGGGTAACAGGAATCTATTATCCTACGGGTGTCGCTATAAGTCGAATGGTTAATAAGAAATTCGATGAATACAGGATTAAAGCAACTATTGAATCGACAAGCGGTTCTGTATTCAATGTTAATGCAGTGTTAAACGGAGATTTGGTGTTTGGTGTCGTTCAATCGGACAGACAGTATCAGGCATATAACGGACTGGCCGAGTGGTCCAGATTAGGAAAACAAAGAGAGCTAAGGTCCGTATTTTCAATTCACCCGGAATCAATCACCTTAATTGCATCGGAAAAGAGCGGCATCAGGGAAATTAAGGATTTGAAGGCCAAAAGGGTCAATCTTGGAAATCCAGGTTCCGGACATTTACAGAACTCGAGGGATGTGTTAGAGACGATAGGACTTACAGAAAAGGACCTCTCTGCAGAATATGTTAAAGCCGTAGAGGCACCTGGATTATTACAGGATGAAAGGCTCGATGCCTTTTTCTATACGGTGGGGCATCCCAGCAGTAACATTAAAGAAGCAACATCGGGGAGAATTAAGGTGTTTATCGTACCTATCGAAGGTCCGGATGTAGATGAGATGCTTAAAAAGTATCCTTACTATGCAAAATCAGTAATACCTCATTCATTTTATCGCTACGCATTAAATACTGAAGATATTAACACCGTTGGTGTAAAGGCAACCTTTGTTACGTCAAAGAGGGTGGATGAGGATATTGTCTACGCTATAACAAAAGAGGTATTTGAAAACTTTGAGGGCTTCAAAGCCCTTCATCCGGCTTACAAGGTGCTGACAAAGGAAAGCATGCTCAAGGGACTTTCTGCTCCAATTCACAAAGGTGCTTTAAAATACTATAAAGAAGCCGGCCTTATTGATTAGATGTTTTTAAGAAACAAGAGAAAAGCCGACCAGCCGTGCCAGAGACAGCACGTCTCGGCAGGTAGATTCATCATTTCTGTTATCTCAATAGCATGGGCTCTGTTTCAACTGGCGTTACCGCGTTTTATAATACTGGATAGTACAACGGTAAGGGCGGTCCACCTGGCCTTTGCCATAACTCTTGTATTCCTGACAATTCCTGTTGCCAAACATAAACGTAGAGAGAGGTTCTTCAATGCAGCAAGCCATATCCCGCTTTCGGGCTATATTCTGGCCGGTGTTGGATGTCTTTCTGTACTGTACTTTGTTTTTGACTGGAAGGGTATATCAATGCGGGCGGGCCTGCCCATTTGGCGGGATGTTGTTATGAGTATAATACTGATTATCCTTCTGTTGGAAGCCTCGAGACGCGCCATCGGACCGGCCCTTCCCATTATTGCCATTCTGTTTACACTCTTTGCCTTCTCAGGCTCTTACATGCCGTTGTTCATTGCCTTTCGAGGGGTATCACTGCGGAGGTACCTCAGCCAGATTGCTCTATCCGCAGAAGGGATTTATGGCATCCCCCTTTATGTTTCTGCCAATACTGTTTTCCTGTTTGTATTATTCGGGTCAATGCTTGATAAGATTGGTGCAGGACATTTCTTTAATGACCTTGCAATCTCTTTGCTTGGTCGATTTAAGGGCGGCGCAGCAAAAGCAGCCGTTGTCTCAAGCGGATTAACAGGTCTTGTCTCAGGCTCAAGCATTGCCAATGTTGTTACAACGGGAACGTTTACAATTCCCTTAATGAAAAAGGTTGGGTATCCTGCGAAGATTGCAGCGGCGACCGAGGTTGCTGCGAGTACTAACGGCCAGCTAATGCCGCCGATAATGGGCGCAGCGGCTTTTATTATCGCAGAATATCTGGGTATTGATTACCTTGATGTTGTAAAGGCTGCCGCCGTTCCCGCTTTTGTATCATATTTTGCCCTGTTTTACATCGCACATCTTGAGGCTTCAAAGCTTGGAATGAAAGGACTGCCGAAGGCGGACATTCCCCGATTTCTGACCGTACTTAAAAATGGATTCTATTACCTTATCCCGTTGGTTGTTTTGATATATGAATTAATAGTTATGCGCCACACTCCAAACCTGGCAGCTTTTAACGCAATACTTGTCCTGATAGTGATTGTCTTTGTACGCGAAATCATCAAGGCGGCCGGAAACAGCACGAACATTGCAAAGGCCGTTATAAAGGCAGTAATTAATGGCACCAACACCATTGGTGAAGGATTGATTGCGGGCTCGAGAAATATGCTCTCTGTTGCGCTGGCAACTGCCACCGCGGGTATTATTGTTGGTATTGTTTTCATGGGTATTAGCGGTATGGTTGTTGACATTGTAGCAGGACTCTCTCTCGGCTATATTTTCCCTCTGTTACTGATAACGGCAATTGCAAGTCTCATACTTGGAATGGGCCTGCCGACAACAGCAACCTACATTGTTATGGCATCAATAACAGTTCCCGTAATCGTAGAACTGAGCTCTACAAGCAGCTTCGTTATTCCGCTGATGGCTGCTCACTTATTCTGTTTCTATTTCGGCATTCTTGCCGATGATACCCCGCCCGTAGGACTCGCTGCCTATGCTGCCGCGGCTATTGCAAAATCCGACCCCATACAAACGGGGATACAGGGATTCATATATGATTTAAGGACCGCTGTTATTCCCTTTATGTTTGTCTTTAATGCCGAGCTTATTCTCCACGGGATCAATAATTGGCCTCAGGCACTGCTCATTTTTGTAATGGCGATATTCGGCGCATTTGCCTTTACGAATGCAGTCCAGGGATGGTTTATAATAAAGAACAAATGGTATGAGGTTCCCCTCTTTCTTATTGCGTCGCTTATATTATTTTGTCCCACTGTCGTAACAAAGATTTTCAATTTGGATTTACATCTTAGATATTATATGTACTTTGTTGGCTTGGCGGTCTATGGCCTGTCTTATTTTGTTCAGAGATTAAGACTAAAAAGGAGTTTTTGAGCAAGGTATTTTGTATTTAGGCCCCAGGTTTATCGTGAGGGGTCGTTTAGCCTTAAAACTTTTGGAACATAAGTTCTGCAAAACCAATAAGTTATATAGCTTGAGAGAATTTCTTCAAAAAAAGAGGTTGATTTAGCCGAAAATAAATGTATAGTATATGTATAGACAGTGTCAATACAATAGCAGGGTGATATATATTAGATTGGAGATTGAAAATGGCAAATAGCACAACCATACAGGCAAGGGTTGATGTGGATACCAAGAAGAAGGCAAAGGGGATATTGGACGCCTTGGATATTTCGATGTCTGAGGCAATTACAATGTTTTTGCGACAAATCATTTTTCATAAAGGCATCCCTTTTGACCTTAAAATACCCAATGATGTTACCCTTGAGACACACGAGAAAGCAAAAGCAGGAAAAGAACTTCATAAAGTATCAAGCATGGAACAGTTGGTTGCGGAGCTTAATAGTTGACAACAATTTATACAACTCAGTTTAAGAAAGACTTTAAGCGGATTCAAAAACGCAACTATGATATTGATGAATTATGGAAGATAATTGGGAAAATACGCAAACGAGAAAAACTTGACCCTAAACACAAAGACCACAAACTAAAAGGCCGCTTAAAAGAATGTCGTGAATGTCACATAAAACCTAATTGGCTTTTAATATATTGGATTAAGGGACAAGAATTGGTTCTTGAACGTACAGGGACTCATCGCGATTTATTTAAGTAACCAAACCTTTCAATCTAATTGATTTTTACTTCAAATTAGGACACTACAAAAATTTAGGGGAGAAATCTCCCGTGAGAAAAGACCATATTGGAAGAAGGCAGTTTCTCCAGACTGCCGGAATTGGAGCCGCTTCGATTTTTCTGGGCACACCGTTAGCGGGCTGTGCCGACGCGCATCGCATCTCCACAGAACACGCCACCCGCAGGCCTAATCTTGTCTACATCTTCGCCGACCAATGGCGTGCGCAGGCCGCCGGCTACGCTGGAGACCCGAACGCAAGGACGCCGAATCTTGACAAACTCGCGAAGGAAAGCATCAACTTAACTAACGCCGTATCCGGCTGCCCGGTGTGCTCCCCTTATCGTGCGAGCTTGATGGCCGGCCGATACCCGCTCACTCACGGCGTTTTTCTAAACGATGTGCTATTAAGTACCGATGCCGTCTCCATTGCCGACGCTTATAACAGAGCGGGCTATGAAACGGCCTACATCGGCAAATGGCATTTAGATGGAAATCGCAGAATCGCCTTTATTCCGAAAGACAGGCGCCAGGGCTTTAAATTTTGGAAGGTGTTGGGCTGTACGCATAACTACAATAACTCTTTCTACTACGCTGATAAAAATGTAAGGCTCAAATGGAATGGCTATGATGCAATCGACCAGACCCGCGAAGCCCGGCGGTACATTCGCGAGCGCTCGAACGACAAACCCTTTGCCCTTTTTCTCTCGTGGGGGCCGCCGCATTCTCCCTATCACACCGCACCACGAAAGTATAACGATTTATTTAACGCTGAGAAATTAAAATTACGCCCCAACGTCCCCGAACATCTTGAAGCCAAAGCGAGACAAACCCTTGCCGGTTACTACGCCCACATCGCTGCGCTCGACGACTGCATCGGAGAAATCCTTCAGACCCTTAAAAAATGCGGCCTGGAAAAAGACACCATATTTGTCTTTACCTCTGACCATGGGGACATGCTTTATTCTCAGGGCGAGCAGAAAAAGCAGAAGCCCTGGGAAGAGTCCATTCTGGTTCCGTTCCTGTTGCGCTACCCGGCAGTGCTCGGCAGGCAAGGCAGAATAATTGATATGCCCATCAACACCCCTGATATTATGCCAACGCTGCTGGGTTTAAGCGGCATTCAGATACCGGATACAGTACAGGGAACCGATTTCTCCGGCGTTTTGAAAGGGACGGAGAGACCGAAAAACGACGCGGCGCTGATTACCTGCCCATCGCCCTTTGGCCAGTGGTCCGGAAAACGAGGCGGCAGGGAATATCGCGGCGTACGCACCCGGCGCTATACCTATGTGCGAGACCTGAACGGGCCCTGGCTGCTTTATGATAACAAACAGGACCCTTATCAACTCAATAACCTTTGCAATAAGTCTGGACACGGCGAATTGCAGAAAAATTTGGAGAATATTTTATCGCAGAAGCTAAAGCAGACGAATGACGAGTTTCTGCCGGGCCAGGAGTATATCAAGAAGTGGGGCCATAGAGTCAATGAGACAGGAACTGTACCATACACTAATTGACCGAAAACCCAGCGTACACAGAGTTTCTAAACACTTTTACTAAGGAGGATTATGATGTATCGACAAACCGTGAATATCCTGCGCAGGCAACCGGCAATGCTAAAATGGATATTGCCCTTGTACCTGTTCGCCAACGCTGGGTTGGTATGTTCGGCGGCTGAACTGCACTATGACCACGCCGGCGCCGTGTACCCGACAGCAACCTGGAAGAGCAAGAGCCCTGCCGAGGTCGGTATGGACAAAGCTAAGCTGGACGCGCTGCGTAACTATGTCGGCGGGCGCGGCTGTGTGGTGCGACACGGGTATATGGTTTACACCTGGGGCGACCAGGGCCGACGGGCTGATGTGGCGTCGGCCTGCAAGCCGTGGTTCAGCCACTTCCTTTTTAAGGCCCTGGAGGAGAAAAAGATATCCGGCCTCGACGAGCCCCGCCCCTCGGAGGGGCTGGACGAGAAAGTCAGCAGGTGGCAGCCGCGACTGAAAAACATTAACAAGAATATCGGTTACAAGGACCGGCAAATCACCTGGCGGCATATGGCCAACCAGGTCTCCTGTTACGGCGTCAGCGAAAAGCCCGGAACCGCCTTTTGTTACAACGACTGGCAAATGGCACTGTTCTGGGACACGCTGTTCCTGAAGGTTTACGGTGCTGCCTACAATAACGTAGATGCTAAGGTCCTCCGTCCCGGACTCACCGACATCCTCCAGTGCGAGGACAACCCGACGTTTATGGCTTTTGGCACCCGCGACCGACCGGGGCGATTGGCAATCTCGGTGCGTGACTTCGCCCGCTTCGGGCTGCTTTACCTGCGGAAGGGAAACTGGAGAGGCAGGCAATTGATTAACGCCGAGCACGCCTCGATGGCAGTTGCGAGTCCACTGCCGAATTCGATACCGCGTGCGGGCGAACGAGCAGCGGAGATGCTCCCCGGCCGGCGCAGCCTGGGTTCACGGGACATCCCGGACAACCAGACCGACCATTTCGGCAGCTACAGCTTCGCCTGGTGGACTAACGGCATCGACCGCCACGGCAAACGCCACTGGCCGGACGTCCCACACGATGCCTACGGTGCCTTCGGCCACGGCGGACCACGCGCTATGGTCGTGATACCAAGTCTTGACCTCGTTATCGCCTGGAATGATGCCCGCGTCCGCACACGGGACAGCGAAAACCAGGCCCTCAAGCTGCTCACCGACTCGGTCCTGGACGCCGGCCCCCAACACGGTCAGATTATTGTTGACCCCCAGCATCCTCAGTGGCTCAAGCGTAAGGGCGGCGGACCATTGTTTATGTGCGGGCCCGGCGACCCGGAAGATTTTCTCTATCGTGGCAAACGCAACCCGGACGGCACACGCACCGGCGACCAGATGACGCTCATCAACAAATTGAAGGGTACCGGCGCGAACTGCATCTACCTGATGGCCGTCCGTTCCCACGGCGGCGACGGCGACCGAACGCACAACCCCTTCAAGAACAACAATCCGTCAAAGGGAATCAATCCGAAGGTGCTCGACCAGTGGGAGACGTGGTTTACCGAGATGGACAATAATGGTATCGTCATTTTCTTCTTTTTCTACGATGACAGTGCCCGCATCTGGAACACCGGCGACAGTGTAGGCGCCGCCGAGAAGCGCTTCATCCACGAACTCGTCAACCGCTTCGAGCATCACAAGAACCTGATTTGGTGCATCGCCGAGGAATATCAGGAAGCGTTCAGCCCGCAGCGCGTGCGCAGAATCGCCGCCGAGATTCGCGCCGCTGATGACCACGACCACGTAATCGCCGTCCACAAACTCAATGGCCTGGACTTCTCAGAGTTCGCTGACGACCCCTGCATTGACCAGTTTGCTATTCAATATAACGTCGAAAAGGCCGATGCCCTCCACCGCGGCGCGGTAACCGCCTGGCGGCGCGCCGCCGGCAAATACAACCTGAACCTTGCCGAGGCGGCGAACTACGGCTCGGCAGCGACGGCCCGAAAAAAGAGCTGGGCCATTGCGATGGGCGGTGCATACGTGATGGTCCTGGAGATGGACATCGCCGGCACTCCCATCAGCGACCTTAAAGACTGTGGCCGCCTCGTCCGCTTCTTCGAGTTGACCAGCTTCTACGAGATGTCGCCCCACGACGAGCTGAAGTATGCCCAGACCGAGTACGTGCTGGCACGGCCGGGTGATAGCTACATTGCCTACGCCTCGAACCTGAAGGGCAGGATTGGCCTGAGAAATATGACGGCCGGCACCTACACGCTGCGGTGGTTCGACTGCGCCACCGGCAAGAGTGTTACTCAGCGGAAGCGTGTCAGTGCTGGAAATCGAAGTTGGCCGACGCCGCCTGGAATCGGGCCCGAATTGGCCGTCTATCTCCGCCGCACAGGTGACTGACTATGAATGCCCGGCGCCACTTTTGCCCCGGCGAGGGCAGTTGACAAAATATTCGCAAAAATGGGGTGGAATTCCGCAGCCGATTCGTGTATTATGGCGATTTCAAAGCCCGGCGACATAGCTGGGCAGCGGCCAGTTGGTCAATTTCAGTTAACAGCAGAACGAAGGAGGTAGTTATGAAAGAAAAATCAATTGTGATGAGGATTGCTGTTTGCTCGGCTCTCGTGGCACTGGGCCTGGCTATCACCAGTTATGCCGTAAAACGGCCGCCTGACCGGACTGTGCATGACATGAATCCTGAACTGCTGCCCCCCGTCATCACCCCTGCCAGTCAGCCCGGCCAGCCCCCGCCCGATGCAATCATTCTTTTCGACGGCAAAGACCTCTCGCAATGGCACCGTGACAAGGGCGAGGCGAAATGGAAACTCGAAAACGACTATATGGAGGTCAACAAAACCGGCAGCATTCGCACGAAAAAATCGTTCGGCAATTGCCAGTTGCACATCGAGTGGGCTTCGCCGGAGGTGCTTGAAGGCAAAGGTCAAGGTCGAGGCAACAGCGGCGTGTTCTTTATGGGCAAGTACGAGCTGCAGATACTTGACTCGTACAATAACAGGACGTATGCTGACGGCCAGGCCGCGTCGATTTATGGGCAGTACCCACCGCTGGTCAATGTCTGCCGCAAGCCAGGCGAGTGGCAGAGCTTCGATGTCAGTTTCCTGCGCCCGATATTCAACAGGGACGGCAGGTGTATCCGCCCGGCCCGCATCACCGTGCTGCATAACGGTGTTATCGTCCACAACAACGTCGAAATCTGGGGCACCACCGCACACAAGGTGAAGAATCCCAGGTACAGTCGGCACCCCGACAAGTTACCGCTCAGTCTCCAGGACCACGGCGACCTCGTCAAATACCGAAACATCTGGATTCGCGAGTTACCGGAGCAGCCGTATCTCATTGCTGATTGAACCGGCAACTTGCCGGAACGGTTTACAATAGCGTTTTTCAGCTTGGCGCAGGATGACGCATCCGCGCCGATGGTGTACTGTGAGCGGGCCTGAAAAAAATCTTGTCTTGAAATATTGTAAAAATCTGCTATACTGTTTTTTATGCTTTTTCCGGCTATCCGGGAGGTGGGTGGATAGCTAAAAGCGGCACTTTTAGCACCCCTTCCCCTGAATCGCCATAATATAAGCGAGCTCTACAACGCGCAAAGCGCAAAAATAGGCACTTTTTTTTAGGAGGTTAAAAAATGGGCAACTTAAGCAAAACTTTCGGCAAATTAACAATACCTTTATTTCTACTGCTTGCCATCTGCTTTTGGGCCTCCCCTGCCTACGCCAAATACGGCGGCGGTACGGGAGAGCCGAATGACCCATACCTGATTTTCGATGCAAACCAGATGAATGCAATTGGCGCCGATTCCAATGACTGGGACAAGCACTTTAAGCTAATGGCCGATATTGACCTTTCCGCTTATACCGGAACGAGTTTCAATATCATTGGGACTCGGTATAATCCATTCACCGGTGTATTTGACGGCAACGACCATACAATCTCCAACTTCAGCTACACTTTTGCAGGTCGAGACTACACAGGACTTTTCGGGTACGTCTCTGACGCAAATGCAGAAATCAGATACTTGAGATTGATTGACCCCAATGTTGATGCGGGAACTGGGAATATCGTTGGTTCGCTGGTTGGCTCGCTTAGAGAAGGAAAAATCACCGGCTGTTATGTTGAGGGTGGCAGTATTTCGGGAATATATGGCGTTGGTGGGCTGGTCGGAGATTGTTGGGGCACAATCACCAACTGCTACTCGACCGGCAGAGTTTGGGGAGATTGGAGTGTCGGTGGACTGGTGGGATATAATTATGATGGCACAATCTCAAACTGCCATTCGAGCGGCAGGGCTACGGGAAATCATCGTGTTGGCGGACTGGTGGGATGGAATTATGATCATGGCACAATCACCAGCTGTTATTCAACCGGAAGTGTTACGGGGGGTGAAATAGTCGGCGGACTGGCGGGATATAATGATTATGGCACAATCGCCAACTGCTATGCCGAGGCAGGCAGCGTTACGGGAGATGATGTTGTTGGCGGACTGGTGGGAAACAATCGTGGCACAATAACCAACTGCTATTCAGAAGGCGACGTTTCGGGAAACAGATACGTCGGCGGACTGGTGGGAACTAATGGCTTTTGTTATCCGTGGGGGGGATGCTTCCCCGGTACGGTATCCCACTGCTATTCAATCGGCAGCGTTACGGGAGATTCACGCGTCGGCGGACTGGTCGGAATGAATTATGGCATAATCACCAACTGCTATTCGACCGGCAGCGTTGCGGGAGATTGGCTCGTTGGCGGCCTGGTGGGACAGAACGAGGAAGGCACAATCTCCGACTGCTATTCGACCGGCAGCGTTGCGGGATACGGATATGTCGGCGGACTGGCGGGAGTCAATGTTGGCACAATCTCCAACTGCTATTCAGAAGGCGCCGTTACGGGAGGTGAACGTGTCGGCGGGTTGGTGGGAGAGAATTGGTATGGCACAATCACCAACTGCTATGCTACCGGCAGTGTTTCGGGAGATGAGGAGGTCGGCGGCCTGGTGGGTCGGAATGCTTCTTATGGTCAGGTTATGCATTCTTTCTGGGATATTGAGACCAGCGGTCAGATGACCAGTGACGGTGGAACCGGTTTACCAACAACCGAGATGCAGATGCAGGTTACCTTTACGGATGCCGGCTGGGGTTGCGGTACCGTCTGGACGATTGATGAAGGCAATGATTATCCGCGCCTCCGGTGGGAGAACGCCCCTGGAGAAACTATAACCACACCCTCCTATGGAGGAGGCAGTGGAGAACCCAATGACCCATACCTGATTTATACGGCCGAGCAGCTTAATACTATTGGTTTGGTCCCATGCCATCTTGACAAGCACTTTATCCTGATGGCCGATATTGATTTGAGCGTGTTTACCGGAACAGCTTTCAATATCATTGCGAACTTCACCGGCGTTTTTGACGGCAACGGCCATACAATTTCTAACTTCAGCTACACTTCTACAGGCAGAAACTATTTAGGGCTTTTCGGCTATATCGATGGAGGCGAAGTCAGGAACCTGGGCCTTGAAGGCGGTTCTGTCAGCGGGCGATATTACGTTGGCGGGCTGGCGGGATACAATACTGGCACAATCACCAACTGCTATTCGACCGGCAGCGTTGCGGGGCACTATAATGTCGGCGGGCTGGTGGGATTCAATGACGGCACAATCACCAACTGCTATTCAACAGCCAGTGTTTCGGGAACCGGATGGGATGCCGGCGGACTCGTGGGACAGAATGATGCCACAATCTCCAACTGCTATTCGACCGCCAGCGTTTCGGGAAATAAATACGTCGGCGGACTGGTGGGAGAAAATTGTGGAACAATCACTGATTGCAGTTCAACGGGCACCGTTAATGGAAATCGGTCCGTAGGCGGACTAGTGGGAGTGCATAATCGTGGCACAATCACTGATTCATTTTCAAGAAGCAGTGTTGAGGGTACAGAAAGAGTTGGCGGACTGGTGGGATATAACCAAGGTGCCAGTATCATCACCAACTGCTATTCGACCGGCAGCGTTGCGGGAACATGGGCCGTCGGCGGGCTGGTGGGAATTAATTATTATTATTCTGCCACAATCTCATACTGCTATTCAATAGGCAGTGTTTCGGGCGATAACTACGTCGGCGGACTGGTGGGATATAATTATTACGGAAAAGTTATCGCTTCTTTCTGGGACATCGAGACCAGCGGGCAGACAACCAGTGATGGTGGAACGGGCAAGACAACCACCGAAATGCAAACGCAGAGCACTTTTACAGATGCCGGATGGGACTTTGTGGGAGAAACATTCAATGGAATAGATGACATCTGGTTCATTCCCCACCAAGACTATCCCCATCTGTGGTGGGAGGGGATGCAAGTTCCTATGAAACTGACACCCCGCACACTGAACTGCCGCAGTAAAGGCAACTGGGTCAAAGCCCATCTTACCTTGCCTGAAGGATTTACTGTTGCAGACGTAGATCCTGACAGACCGGCCGTATTGCATTCTTTTGGTTTTGAATCCGCCCCTCTGTATGTCTCTGTCAATGAGAATGAACTGGTGGAGATCGAGGCGGCCTTTGAGCGTGAGGCGGTCTGCTCACTAACAGGCGATTGGCCGGAGGCGTTGACTGTTGCCGGTTTCCTGACTGATGGGAATATTTTTCTTGGGACTTCTACGGTCAGGATGATTACTCCCGGCCTGAAGGATATCGAAGAATTGGCATTGTACTGGTTAAATGCAGATTGTGTCCAGCCTGACTTCTGCGGTGGAATCGATCTGAACAGAGATTCTATGGTGAATTTGCTGGATTATGCCTTATTGCTGAATAGTCAGGTTGAGTTTATTCGTGAGTGAAGATATCAGGAGTAAGATTTTCTGCTTCAATACACAATATAAGACTAATGGCTGTGCCGAAACAGGCTAGCCCCGACCCATTTATGGGCGGGGCCAGCCTGACAGAAACGACTGATTTAGTATTGGCCGCCAAAAACAAAATCGGTGTGAATCAGCGTAATTTATGCCATAGGTATCCGCGATTAACTATTTCTTCGTGCCTTTGTGCCTTAGTGGCAAAAAACCATGACCCTTAAAGCACTACATTAGTATATATGCATATACTTATATACTTCTATCTCCGTACAAAAAAAACTTCGTGTCTTTGTGCCTTAG
>JAUWBI010000110.1 GCA_030601745.1 Phycisphaerae bacterium | reverse complement strand
CTATCAGCACACCAAACTATGACAGTAGATTACTCAACCCCTCTT
Organism: Phycisphaerae bacterium; assembly: GCA_030601745.1. Taxonomy (GTDB): domain Bacteria; phylum Planctomycetota; class Phycisphaerae; order Sedimentisphaerales; family Anaerobacaceae; genus JAUVYQ01. The sequence continues at coordinate 11,209 of JAUWBI010000110.1, read as the reverse complement.
TCGGCGTGTCAATAACTTCCTGTATCTTGCTGCACTTTATTTTTGCTGGAGCTCGGCCTTGAAGAACCTTACGTATTATCGTGAATTTCCGGAACCAAAAGTGATTAGTCAAATCATACAATTCATCTTTTAACTCTTTCCGTTTCTTTTTGTCATCAGTTGCAACAATTTTGTTCAGACGGCTTGTAATCCTATATTGAATCTTGTATTCATCGGTTTTTTTATTGGTCATAACACCTCCAAAACTATCAGCGTCTTTTTTTCCAAAACCATCGCACCAAATACCAGCAGCAAGAGTGTGAGGGTTTCGGGGGTTAGCGTTGTTTGAATTCTTCGGTTAGCAGATGGATGTGTCGGCTCTCTTCTCTAATAATCTTATCGAGCGCATCTTCGCTTGCTGGGTCTCGGGCAAAGCCCTTCAGGCCTTGATAGAAGATGGTTGCCTCCTTTGCCCTTCCTATAGCGTCTTTAAGTATCTCTTCTTTCCCTCCTCGGCCGGTCAGCCCCTTGACCGAAACTGGTTTTTTCGTGAACACGGCAAGACCCGCCATCACTCGTGGATGGGATAATACATAGTTATCAGGGTCGAACGTCCCGAACTCACCGGTCTTTTCAGAGAACTCCCTTCTCATCCGTGCATACATCTTTACGTGTTTGGCTTTCCAGTTAGCCAGTTCATAATATATATTACGCAGTTCCGGGTCATCGAGTAACTGCGCCGTCTTAAGGTAAAACTTGGCGCCGTCATATTCGATTTTCCCAGCTATTTGGAGAACCTCAAAGACATTAAATTTAGTCTCCATCACAGCACCTTTTCGAAAAAGCTTCCCTTCATTTCTTCATCTTTTTTACGGTTTTATTATCGTCCCGAAGGTTGTGGGCAAATCACCGTCTCGAAGCATCGAGCCAGTCCTCAATATTCTTCGCAAGAACAGTCACGTCCTTTTTGTTCATAATATGCTCAATTATCGCAGGCTTTATCTTAAGGGTCACCATCGCCTTCTCCGCCCTCTCCCAGAGCCGAGCCTGCTTGGCCTCGCTGTCGGCAAGGTAAAGCCGGCCCACCAATTCCTGTAACCTGCCTAACGTTATCGCGTCGAGATTGTCATAATATCTGGAAATAACATCCCGCTGATAACTTGAATATTCTTTCCCGGCCATTGTAACTCAATTACCTCAAAATCATCTCTTGGCCACGTTTAGCGCCTCCTTCTCAAAATCACCGCTTCAAGGGTGAGGTGGCCATTGCCAGCGAATTCAAATCCTGCGTAGTCTAAAGATTCTTTAAGCGATTTTGAGACTGAGTCATTCTTGAGTGCAAGCCACAACTCAGTCGGTAACCTTATAGACCGTATCTCCACTCCTTGCCCGCTCGCTAACCTTCACTCCAACAGAGTCTCCTGCTTTAGCCTCTTTAACATCTACATTGTTAATCTGCATTGAGTCAACAATCAGTTCAAGGTCGGTAGTATGACCCTTAATGTGGATTCTATCTCCCACTTTTAAAGCTGCTGTTAACTCGATAGCAGCTACTACAGGTCGGGCAAAGAAATCTGATACCTTTCCAATTATGTTCTCAGACATTTGCATACCTCCTTTAGGTTTAATTGCTGGCCTTTAATTTAAGTATACGCTATCCGGTATTGTAACTGGCATTTTTGTGAGTGCAAGCCTCGATTTGGATGAGATACGCTTCACGCTTCACGAAATACGAACCCCGAGCCACGGGGCACGAGCAACGAGTCACGCCTTTGCGTTTTCTCAACATCACCGCACCAAAGCCGAGCAGCAAGAGCGTAGCCGATTCTCCTCTCAAAAAAACGTTGGTATTTTACAGCGCACTAAAAAGGGCACCACTACATCGTGCTCGTCCAAGGGCTGGCAAGGCCAATTGCATTGTATACTTTCTGTGGCTGCAAATCAAGGAAAGTGGAGCAAATTCGTACAATTCGCGGCTATCTTTTTGGATTCCTGCTGGAGTTTACCCCTCACTATGATGCGGGGCAGGAATGACAATCAGTGAAATCCGTCTAATCCGTGGTTAAAAAAACAAATATATCTAAACCCTCGTGTCTTCGTGCCTTCGTGGCAAAACTTCGGTCAACTCTGTAGGATTTGGAGTTTATCCGGCTGGAGGCGTTTCAGGCCGGGGAGCTGGTTTCGGCCGAGTTTGGCGTCAATCAGGACGGAGCCATCCAGATAGTGCTCGTTAACGATTGTCCCGTATGCCCGCAGAAAGCTCTGCACTTTGCCGTTGGATTGACTGGAGCTTACCCGCAGCAGAACAACAGCCCCCTTGTACTTTGCTAACACCGCCTCGCTCAACTGCTCCAGGCCGAAGCCGGTCTTGGCTGATATACTCACCCCATCGGGAAACAGCGTTTCCAGCGTCTCAAGTTCGCTGATTTTTTTGACAATATCAACCTTGTTAAGCACGAGTAAAATCGGCCTTTTAGCGCAGCTGAGCTCCTCCAGGACCTTATTGACAGAGTCAATTTGCTTGAGCGCATCGGGATTGGAGACATCGATGATATGCAGGAGCAAATCGGCATTAACGGCCTCTTCCAGCGTCGCCTTGAACGACGCAATCAATTGATGAGGCAGACTTTTCAAAAAACCAACAGTGTCACTCAAAAGCACCTCAGCCCCCCTGCCCAGCGCCCATTTTCTTGTTCGCGTATCCAGCGTCGCAAAGAGCCGATCCTCGACAAAGACATCAGCATCGGTGAGGACATTTAAGAGTGTACTTTTGCCTGCGTTTGTATAGCCGATGAGGCAGATTTTGAACAGCCCGCCTCTACCGTCAATCTCGCGAATCCTGCGCCTGTCGATATCCACAAGTTTGCGTTTGAGTTCGGTGATTCGCTTGTTAACCAATCGCCGGTCGATTTCCAATTGCTGTTCGCCCGGCCCTCTGGTGCCGATGCCGCCGACAACACCTGCAGCGGTTCCGCCGCCTGCGCCGGCTACACTGTCGAGGTGCGACCACATCCTCGTCAATCGAGGATATGTATATTCCAACTGTGCCAGCTCGACCTGCAGTTTGGCCTGTTTTGTCTTTGCCCTTGTGGCAAATATATCTAAAATCAGCTCGCTGCGGTCTAAGACTTTAACCTTGATAATCTCTTCAAGCTCACGAATCTGGCGCGGCGACAGGTCGTTGCCAAATATCACAACATCTGCTTTGAACCGCTTGACTCGTTCTCCGAGCTGGTCGGCTTTGCCTTTACCTATATATGTGGTAGGATTTATTCTGCGGATTTTCTGCTGGAACCTATCGACGACGACCGCCCCGGCACTTTCAGCCAGGGCGGTAAGTTCAACTAAATCGTCTCCGCCGTCCCGGCCACGCAGGAGAGCGGCCACTAAAATGGCACGCTCTTTTCTGACCCTCAGAGTCTGACGAAATTTCTCCAACTAAAAAATACCTCCAAAATAGATGTCCGCCGCAGTCGGACTTCTAACAGACGAACTGCTTTACTATTTTAGCATATTTTGCCCATATTACTCAAGAATGCACTAATATTCGGCAAATTTACACGTTTTTTCAACTAACATTCGCGTTTTTTTCAGCTAAAGAGGCCTTTTTTTCACAAAAAACTGTCAGCAGAGATTTTTTGACTTGAAAAACATAAAATCTACATTATCCTAACGGGTCTTAAGTCTTTTGACGAACTAAAGATACAATGTCATTTTCCCATTGCTTTTAATTTGTGAGCGTTGAAAGGGTCTTTTTTTATGTTAAGAGTCAAATCGCGTACGGGCGAATCAGTTCAGCAAATGATAAGACGCTTCAAGAAACTGTGCGAAAAAGAAGGCTTGATTAGAGATATGAAGCGCAATGCCTATTACGAGAAACCTTCGGAAAAGAATCGCCGGCGTATGCGTAAAGCCCAGCGAAGTACAAACTACTAATACAATTCTTTCTGCAAATCAGTTTTACTTACCTTTAATCCGAGCAAGCAAACTGGCGGTATAGCCATAAACCGCATTCACTTAGTATCTAAGAAGAGTAACTATCTGGCGAAAAATGTTGTTGCAGACCTTGCCGGTACTGAGCACTCGATATCGCCATCACCCAATATGAATTGGCCCACATATCTGTATCGGCCTTCGCCGCGGCAGCAGTATCAGACCACCTGCGCTTCGAAGTTAAACAACCGGCAGAATTCCACAAGGTGCTGCTTGTAGTCGCCATAAAAAAACAACTGATGGAAGCCGGGGAAGCTGAGCACTTCCTGGTCCCCATCGAACTTCACCGTGACCGAGATCACGCATCCGCCGGACGGCGGCACACTGACATTGCCTAACACGGTGCCGGCCGAGATGAGCATCTTCGTCTGACGTTCCTTCTTCTTATCACCGGGCAGGACGTCAACGCTGGTGACGCGCTGGCTCTTGCGCCAGATGGTGCGTGCTGTCGCGTCCCGCAGAGCGTGGTGATGCACCAAATCAAACGGCTCGGGCGGCTTGTCGAAACCGTTTAGCCGCGTTGCGCACATACAATGGGCCCCGATGATTGCCTGGTGGGCGGTATCGGCCACAGGGTCCTGCTGGAATCCGGGCCGGTCGAACAGGTACTGCACGATGATTTGCGAGGCGACGGCGCCGTAATCGGCTTCGCAAATTGCTGGGATGGCTTCGTCATTCAGCCGCGACCAGGCCAAACACGGCAGGCTCACTTCCGGGTTGTTCTTGCCCATACCCAGGCAGTCCATTGTGATGGCATCGGCTTCTTCACGCTCAATGATATTGCGAGCCACAGAGTAGGCCCTGGCACCGTTTATGACGTCCTGGCGAGTTGCGCCTTTGCGTCGGCGTGCCCGCCGCAGGTAATCATCCGCCATAGCCAACACTTCATCGGTGGGGAGCATTTTGTTGTATTCGTCCACATAGGCGTTCACCGGTATGTGCCGCAGCGTAATTCCCAAATCGGCCATCGACGTGTCGTATCGCTTATTGCCCCTGAGCACGACGCAGCGGGCACGGCGCATCTTCGCCCCCGCCTTGAGCATTTTCATTCCGTATGCCGCCTGTCTGAACTCGTCCGTCGAGTAAATGACACAGCCGGGACTGTCGGCCAGACGAATGGTGTTGGTAGTGAACGAGGTGCCGACCGGCGAAAAGATGACCGTCGGGATACCGGTATTGACCGCCTTGTGTGCCGTGGGCCAGGCGTGCTGCTGGCGGTCGAGCAGCACTAACATCAGCCCATCGACGCTGGCGGCTTTGGCCTCAGCCAACCAGGCGTCGGCCTCAGTGGAACTATAGATTGGCTCCGACCGCAGATTGAATTCCACGCCGAGCGTCCCGGCCGTTTGCATCAATTGTGCGGTGTACTTGCGCCGTGCCGCTTTGCCATCATAGACTGCGCCCGGCCACCACATACCATAATCTTCTTTTCGCCTCACGAACGCCGCCTTGATGGTCGGGACGTATTTCGACGCCGGGCCGGATGGCCGCAGCGGCGCCATTACCATCCCCTGCTGCCACAAAGATGTGCAGCCGGCCAGCAAAGACGAGCCGGCAAGCAATACCGTCGAGCCGCGAAGAAAATCTCGGCGTGTGCACTTATGATGGGCATCACAGTGTAAAGGGCATCGTCCAGAATTCATAGGAACCTCCTGTAAAAAAATGTTTTAGGCAATTAGCTGTTACGTTGGCCGCTTTTTTGAGGCGACGTAACCTATTTTGTTGTATGTACTTTGCGGGATATGATATGGCGTGTCAAATGAAATTTCGAAAATTTCCCACCATATTCCTGTGAAATGGTGCTATTGCTTTAGCTGCAATTTCGGCACAGGCCAGAAAACCCAATCGCCTTCATCCTTAGTTCCCCATCTTCGAGGCCTTCCATTAACCTTTGCAATCATTCCGCTATCATCTTTGAAATTCTCACCGACACCATACAGCACAAAATTATTATCCGTTTTCTTATAAACAAGGGGTTGGTCACTGTACGGATCAATGGGCAATGCCTTCAGAAAACCGGCCTCAGTTAACTTAGCTAAATTATCCGGATAATCGCCAGTTTCTTGGTTATATCTCAATATAGCTATTATTGCCAAAGTAGCTTCAACATCAACCCTGTTTCGATGACTTAATTCACTTATCCTGCCAATCGCCGGCGACAACATTTCCAGCAATATATTGCCCTTAATGATTTCCGTAGTTTCTTTTTCGGTATCTATTTGTTCCTTCCTAATTTGACCCGGTGTCTTAACTGTCAAATTTTCCCAGTAATCGTACAATTCTTGGGCCGCCTGGTAAGTCTCCTGTTTGTCGGGATGTAAGAATAGTATGTAACCACTCTTTTTGACAAAGCGGCCGCCCTCATAAATAAAGCCGCCAGGCTCGCAGATTTCGTGCTGGACGTTCGAAATGAATTTTGACAACCGGCTCGGCTTTTGCTTTTGCGCAGAAGACAGTCTGGAATTACTTGGAGGTAGAGCCGTGATAATCTGTATGGCCGGGAACAGTTGCCAAATACGTCTCGGTATTATATGTCCTCCACCGAGGCCGCCTGTAAAGCATCTCTGGATTTCATCGTACATACACAATTTTTCTGCTTCTAAATTTATCGCAAAATCTTCACCGGAAATCATATGTTCAAAATCCTTTTGGAGCGTAGCCAGTGCGGCCGAGTCTATCTGGTGCTCACTGAGAATGTCTCGGATAGTTTGAACAGCTAAGGCTTCAATGGCAAAACCCACAAGCTGTCCAATAAGAAACTTATCCCCTTTTATATGCTGGCCGAGGATGTAGCAGGATTTTATATGGTCCAAAGCATCATCATATTGGCCTTGTTCGGCGCGAAGCTGCGCCCGCCAGCATAAAGCACGAGCCAGATTTCGAAAATCGGCAAGGGAAGGCATAAGAATGGCCATCATCACATCGGGGTATCGTTTATTTCCATACATTCGCCAGTAATATGGCTTCTGCGTGCCTGAAATAACCAGCTCAAGGGTTTCTTCATTATCGCTTATCCATTTTGTCATAAGCTGTTTTTGCTCGAAAGTAACCTCGTCATATTTTTTTGACAAAAGCTCAGAGATATCACGAGGGAGATCTTCAAACATTTTAGCTGCCTTGTGGTAGAAAGGTGCTGCGTTTTGAGTTTCGTCGGCTGCAGGACAAACAATGCGGTTAAGCTCGGCAACGTAGTCGGTAGTAATAACCGGCTTGCCGGTCAAGAACCAAACAACGTAAAAGATAAAACACACAATTAACACGCCAATAGTTTGAAAAGTTCTTGCGACCACCGTTTGCCAGAGCGGTCGGCAGCGTTTTTTGGCCCGGCGTAATAAAACAGCTAATAGTTTTACATCGCCGAACCCGGCAATTAACTGCTGGGCTTTCTGCTCTCTTTGTTCATCGCTTGCGCATGCTTTTAGCTCATCTTCAAAATGTGCTGTTAATTCGGCCTGGACATCCAGCCGAATCTTTTTACGATACCGCATCTTTCTTAAAACCTGCTTTATAAACTCAACAGCACAGGCCGGAAGATTTTGTAAATTGGTATCCGAAAATTTCTTCTCCATAATACAGCACTCCACTTTTATTTTTACCGCAGAGGTCGCTAAGTTGTTTTTTACTTCTTTTTCTCTGCGCTCTCTGCGTTCTCCGCGGTTAATCTTTATTTCTACGCCGGTGCAAATGTTCCGCTGAAGATAAGATTCAGGCCGGTTTGCAGTTCCTTGAGCTGTGCCTTTTGCTTTGCCAACCGGCCTTTGCCCCTGCTGGTGATGGAGTAATACCGTCTCTTTCGGCTGGACTCAGCTGTCTCCCATTTACCTCTTACAAGTTTCCTGGCCTCCAGATTGTAAAGCAGCGGGTACAGCGTTCCTTTGCCGAGTGTCAGGATATCGCCGCTTCGCTGCTCTATCGACCGGCTCAATTCGTAGCCGTACATCGGGCCGCGAGAGAGAATCTCCAGAACAACCACCGGGGCAATCCCTTTTAATAGCTGACTTTCAAATTTCATAAAAACCTCCTTAATTCGTAATTCGTGTCGCCTATTCTGTCTTCTGTCCTCTGTCCTCTGTCTTTCCGTATCTTATCTTGCTTTACCTATTATGTTATGCAAACTATGCAATGTCAAGCAAAATTTCAAAATTTTTTTTCTTTTTTTACCGCAGAGTTCGCGAAGCCCGCAGAGATGATATGGTGTTCGGTAACTGGTAATTGGGGGTTATTTAACCAATTAACCAATCACCAATTAACTAATTCTCTGCGTTCTCCGCGTCCTCGGCGGTTAATATCACCCTTTTTGCTTGCAAAATGAGTTTTGGGCCATAAAATAAATAGAAATTTGCTCAAAAGGCCGGCTTTTCGGCTCGATGATATTAAAAACCAGATTGCGGCCGAACCCGGAGCAGTGGCCGAGTGGTTTAAGGCGACGGTCTTGAAAACCGTTGTACCGAAAGGTACCGGGGGTTCGAATCCCTCCTGCTCCGTTTAGTTTCGTCGTGCATAGTGCGTGATGCGTATTGCGTGGGTGGCAGCCTCAAGCGCAGCTTCTCGTGCTACGTAGCGTTGCTACTACGCAGAGTAACAGGGGATGACTCCGCTGGATTGTCTAAAAAATTATTCCAGGTAGCTTAGGCCGAAGGCCGGAATCCCTCCTGTTCCGTTTTTCATGATTCGGGTCACGAACCACGAGCGACGAGCCACGAACTTATGAGCAAAGTTGCAAAAGTCAAGTTTGTCGATTATCAAAGCAGTGTTACAAAAGCGCTGGATTTGATTGGTGCGGCAAGCCGGCTGCCTGCGAGCGGCCTTGTCATTATCAAGCCCAATCTGACCAACGCCGACGGCCCGCCGGTAACGACCAACGTCGCCGCTGCCGAGGCGGTCTATAAATACTGCAAGACCCACTGCCGAGCGGATATCGCAATAGGTGAGGGCTGCGGCAACGGGACAACCGAGCAGACATTCCGAGCCAATGGATACAGCAAACTGGCGGAAAAATACCGCATACCACTTATTGACTTCAATAAGGAAAAAGCTGTTCTCGTAAGCAATCCCGATGCGCTGCAATTGAAAGAGTTTCATATACCGGAGATAGTGCGGAAAGCTTTTATAATTTCTTTGCCGATTCTAAAGGAGCACAGCTTTACAAAAACCACGATTGCTATGAAGAATATGTTCGGCATTGCGCCTGCGCCGTTTTATCGCGGCGGCTCGTGGAACAAGTCGCAGTTACATTCGCCATCGACACATAAATCCGTCGTCGATGTTTGTTCTTATAAGAAGCCGGCGCTTTGTGTGGTGGATGCCGTAGTTGCTCAAAGAGGAATGCATCTTGCGGGCAGGCATCAAAATATTGGGCTTATACTTGCCGGCTTCGACGCTGTAGCGGTGGACGCCGTGGGCAGTAAGCTGTTAGGCCACAATCCGAGAGAGATAGAGTACTTGCGCCTTTCCAACGGCTTGCTCGGCAGTATGGATGACATTAAGATTGTAGATGGATAATTAAGCCGACTTTGTACCTGAACTGATGAGGTGGCCAAAACTTTCCATTTGAAATTAAGACACGCAATCGTTAAAATGGTGCGGTACTACTGAATCGTACGATTTTGAGGCGAACATACTATGAGCACCAGAGAAACAAATGCACTCAATAAACCTTCTAAAGTCCGAACATCCGGCTGGGTAAAAGCAGCCAGAATCGTTGGTATACTCATCACCTTACCCGGTCTTAGCGGGCTTGGTTTTGGAATATATTTCTTTGTAAGAACCAATAGGTTTCTTAAAACGGCAGTTAAAACCGAAGCCAGAGTCTTGGACAATGAGAGGCGCAGCTCGGATAGCGATAGCGTTTACGTACCTGTATTTTCTTTTGTAGATAAGGCTGGAAAAGAACACCATGCGCGCTCTTCATGGGGCTTTTATCCTCCTAAATATCAAGTTGGTGATTCTATATCAGTCCTATATGACCCGCAGGACCCGGGAAAGGCCGACATTGATTCTTTTACAAACTTGTGGCTTGCTTCTGTTATCGCGTTTGTCCTGTCAGCTCCTCCTGTTGTTTTCGGGCTGCTGTTTATTTTTGTGGTGCCCATCATAATCGTCCGTATTCTGGCATACCTTGAAAAAAAGAAGAAACCTGTGCATGCTGGTGAACAAATCAGCAAGTAAATCGCGACAGTCCGGCGTGCATTTTTTTCTTGACCTGCTCCGAATTATGCATATTATTGAAAGTCCTCATATTTTTGCAGGGCTGGCTTCGCTCTGGGTGCGGGCGGGCTGGCCCTGCTTTTTTCCATTGAATTAAGACAGGCAATCGGTAAAATGGCGGGAAATAGGATTTTTTGAGGTTATTTTTCGGGGTGGTTGTGTTTTTAGGGTAAAAACGGGGGCTGGGGGATTGGGTTTGATTGGGTTTGTTTTCCCCGCGTCTGCGAAGTGGTACATTTTCATAATCCTTTGTTAAAATAGAAGTTACGTTCATTTGAGCATCCAGCAAATTGGGTTTGAATTGGCTTTGTTTTTTTGGACTGCGAAATCATCCTATTTTCTGTAATCCTTTGTTATAAGTGAGTTTACATTCATTTGGGCTTTTCGGAAATTGGCTTTGTTTGGGTTTGTTTTCACCAAGTGTCCAATTGGAATTATTTTCATAATCCACTGTATGAATAGACTTTACGTTCATTAGGACATCCAGCAAATTGGCTTTGTTTTGCATAAAAAGGTCGATTTGTAGAGCGTTCTCGACAGATGTAGAGGGTTATAGGCACGTAAATAACTGGATTCTTGATACTCGTTAGTTAAGAGTGAGCTAAAGTGCCTAAAGTGAACTAAAGTTGGATTCTCGATGCTCATGATTGGTAATTCCCCTAAGGGTTTCCGTTTCGCTCCAAGACTATTGGTAATTGGTTATTGGTAATTGGTTATTGATTATTGGCCATTCGCTAATCCACAGTCCCGCAAGGGACACTGCGTGGATGCCTGACGGCACGATAAAATTTGACTTGGGCGGCTTGCCCGATTCGTGCGGTTCTCCGCTATATCTTTCGCCTACTGGCGTCTGGCGTTTACCTGCTGGCCCCTAAGGGGCAGGCAAACATATAGGTATTTTAACAGAAATTCAAACAAAAGTCAACTAAAAAACGGCAAAAAGATTAGCCACAGGGGATTAGTTAATTAGCGGATTAGTGGATTGGTTAATTGGTGCTGGTTACGGGTTGCGAGTTACGAGTTACGAGTT
>JAUWBI010000059.1 GCA_030601745.1 Phycisphaerae bacterium | reverse complement strand
ATCATTGTACATCTGCGGCGCGGTATTGTCCCAGAGAATACAATTGGTTACCGTCGGGCTGCTTTCCCTATTGCAAATCGCGCCCCCGTCGTATCTTGCCGTGTTCCCGCTGAACGTGCAGTTGGTCAGCGTCGGGCTGCTGCCGGAGTTGCTCATCCCGCCGCCGGACTCACTGGCCGAGTTGCCGCTGAACACGCAGTTGGTCAGCGTCGGGCTGCTTTGCCAGTTGTCCATCCCGCCGCCAGTGTCAGCCTTGTTACCAGTGATAATGCAGTTGGTCAGAGTCGGGCTGCTCCAGTAGTTGTACATCCCCCCGCCGTACTCGCCATATTCACCCATAGAGTAAAGTCGTTGGATCTCTTCAGCAGATAAGGCCCTGTTGTAGATTGCAACTTCATCAATTACGCCGTTGAAATGCTGCCACGTACCGTTGTCTACAGCGCCGATCATATTCCACATGGAAGAAGTGCTATATTCGATTTCATGGTATATATCAGTGGTGTTTTGCAATATACCGTCCTTATACAAATAGATTTTATCTCGTTCTCTATCGCAAACGCCTGTCCAGAAATGCCACACATCATCTATCAGTTCGCTGGACTGCACTCTGTAAATGTCCCCGCCCAAACCAGCATCAATCCGAAATTCCATTCTAGCGCTGTCAAGATGTAACGAATAAGGGTCGTGAGCCCCTTGGGTATCGCCTCTCCAAATTATCTGGCCATCGTTATCGTAATTATTCTTCACCCAAGCAGACAAAGTCAAACTGGACCGTAGGTCAAGGCTCATGCTACTCGGGATCTTTACGAAATCACTCTGTCCATCAAACTGCAAAGCGGCTCCGATACCAACTTTCCCTGTCGTCCATTTTGCACCGTAAATAGTTCCATGGTTGTTACCGGTTGAATCGTATGCTATTGAACCTTGGCCTTCATCAAACTTCCAGTGACAAATCATACCAGAACTTCCATCGGCATTGCCGCCGGTTATTCTGAAGCCGTCCAGCACGGCTGTCGCATCCGTCCCGCTGCCGGTCACAACGTGCCAGCTGTTTTCACGGTTGTTGACAAAATCCGGCCCATCATTGCCAAGCAGGTCTCCGCTCAGGATGGTTTCGTACGCGTCGATATCTCGCGCATTGGGGTCAGGTTCACCCAACCCGGCGTAGCCGCCCTTAATAGCCACGCCATTGATGAGCTGGAATGTGGCCGTCCGCAAGCCGGTCCCATTGGGATGGGCACTGTCCTTATCCGGCTTGTAAATACCTTGCGCCACCCGAATTTCATCCCCGCTCCAGGCGGCAGCTAAGGCATCCTGAAGGTCGTTGTACGCATTAGCCCAGCTCGACCCGTCATTTGCACCTTCGGCATCGGCATCGACATAGATTATCGCCGAGCCTGACTCTCTGACCGTAATCGTTACGCAGTCACTTTCAGACAGAAGACTGTCATCGGCTGTAAGGCACAGTACATAAGTTCCGGCTTTGTCGAATGTCGCGACAGGGTCCTCGACAAATTCATTGGGGTCGAACTGTACCGTTGAGCCGTCCGGGCTGCTTTGCACACTCCACATCAGCGTCACTTTGCCCGGAGGAACCGGCTTCCCATCGTCAGTGACGATCGCATCAAGCTGCACCGCATTCTCCGGCCAGATGATTATCTGAGCATCGCCGGCGTCAACCACCGGAGGCAGGTTGAGGGTACCCTGGATGGCAGCGACACCATACATATTCCTACTCTGCTGGTGAGTAACGTCATATTGCTGAAAAAGCGTGACTGTTCCGGCCCCAACGGGCAGAGCATATATAGACGACCAGTGCTCAATGGTTCCACCTCCTCCTATATCAACGCCGATGTCAAAACCGGTGTCGGTAAACCCAAGGTCGGTTACCCAGTTCATTCCGGCAGCTGGAAGGTCTGGGTCCAGGAGATAACCGTCTTCGTAAATCATAGATCCGTGGCCCAAACGGTTATCAAGGAAGAGACACAGGGTTGCATCCTCCCCCACCGTTACGTCTAACTCATAGTTCGGGTTGTTCTTGTCGTCATTGGCAACCTTAACGTAGTCAATCCCAACTAAAAATGAAGGAACGTTCACGTAGATGTGCGTGCGGTCGACGAAAGCCAGTGCCCCTTCGTCAAGAGGTGCAGCTATTTGTGGGTAGGTGTTGAAACTGTTGCGCCGTTCAATACTGACGATAAGCGCTGCCGATGTAACCTGGGTTGCGATAGTACTTATGGCCAATGCCAATCCAAAAACTAACATTTTCTTATACATTATAGTACTCCTCCTGAAAAGCGTTAATATTCAAAGTCCCGTAACAACACCCGTTCAGGGTGTTTGTTGTTATGGGATAGCGTACCGATACGTTCTCGGTAGAATTCCCCGGAATGGGTGTAATTTGCCTGCATTTTCACTATATCTCCTGTCTCTGCTATATTTACCAGAGATGGCCCTATTATACACGTTTGAACCAGATTATCCAAAAAAAATATAAAAAATTCTGCGGCCAATTACTATCGAATTATCAGTGTAAATCCGTGTTATTTATCCTGAGCGCAGTCGAAGGAATCTGCATCTAAAAAACTCCTCTAACGACATACGCAATACGCATCACGCAATACGAAATAATCCCGCAATTCCCGCCTGCCCCCGTACGCCGTAGACAGGGGTCAATATAAGAAGTTCCTGCATAATACCTAACTATGGTGGATTCAGGGGCTTTTTTTTATAAAAAAGTTCGATTTTTATTGAACATTCCAAGGGAGTATGGTATAATACAAACAGCCATAGAGATGGCAGATATAGCGGAGAACCGCACGTTTTCGTATCAGCAGATACACGCCAAAATAAGTTCAAAGTTCAAAAGTGAAAAGGCAAAAGTACGAAAAAAAAGGTTTTGAATTTGGGTCATTTAGATTTTGATATTGTTTCGGATTTAGTGCTTAGGATTTCGGATTTCGCCAGTCTCGGCCCCTCTACAACTGTAGAGGACTCTCTACAAATCAGCTCTTTTATGCAAAACAAAGCCAATTTGCCGAAAAGTCAAATGAACGTAAAGTCTTTTCATACAGTGAATTATGAAAATAAATCCAATTGGACACTTGGTGAAAACAAACCCAATCAAACCCAATTTCCCAAAGGGTAAAATTGATGCAAAGTGCGTATTTACAAAGGATTATGAAGAAAAATGCGGATAAGGGCTATGAAAAAACAAAGCCAAAACAAACCCAATTTGATGGATGCTCAAATGAACATAAGCTCTGTTTTAACAAAGGATTATAAAAATGTACGTCTTTGCAGACGCGGGGAAAACAAACCCAATCAAACCCAATCCCCCCGCCCCCGGTTTTACCCCAAAAAACAACCATACCCCCGAAAAAATATGCCAAAAAAACCCTATTTCCCGCTAAATTACGATAATTTCAGTCCTCTTTTTTTCCAATTCTGCACAATTGATGTGAAATTCCTACCGGCCCATCTTAATATAAAGCTCGCGTTTAATCTTACCCGTTGAGGTCTTCTGAAATTCGTCTATCTTTATTTCCAGATGATGTGAGGACACCTTTTCAAAATGACATAACTGCCGGCTTTGCTGCTGACATTCATTGATATTTTGCCAGATGAGGTTTTTAAGAACTTTCGGCTGTTTTACTAAATCAGAGTAGGAAAGACTGGTATTACTCTGTATTGCGTCCCAGGCCGGCTGGACAATCGCCCTGACGGCTTCCTGGGCTATGTCGGCTGAATCTTTCTGCAAGCCGGGAATCACTAATATCTCTTTTACATACTCCGCCTGGGAAAGTGCCGATTCAACGAGCTCCGGATTAACATTTTTGCCGCCGGGCAGCACAATCACGTATTTCTTTCGGCCGGTAATGAAAAGGTATCCATCCTTGTCAAGGTAGCCCAAATCGCCGGTATGCAGCCAGCGGACGCCTTTATCGTCCGTCGTAATAACGCCGCCGGTAGCTCCGGGATTTTTATAGTAGCCCTTCATAATACACGGGCCGCCGAGAACAATCTCTCCTTTTTCACCGGCTTCGAGGGTCTGATTTTTTTCATCGGCAATCTTTACCAACAGCGTCGAAATGGGTTTACCAACAGAGCCTAATTTTCGGGGGTCGGCGTTAAAACCGTAAACCGGCGAGTTCTCAGTAGTGCCGTAGCCCTCGCGCAGCTCCAAACCTCTTTTCCAGAAAACCCCCAGCACCCACTTGGGAACAGGGGCAGCTCCTGAGATAAAGAACCGAAGACTCTTCCAGCCCTGCTTTTTTACGATTCTTTTCCCTACCAATTTCGGCAGGTAACGGTCAAGTAATCTAACGAGCAGCTTTTCTTCTTTTTGTTTCGCCAGATTTTCTTCAATTCTTTTAGCTAACATCGTAAAAAGGGCAGGTATTCCAATAAAGAGAGTTATATTCTTGTCCCTGATAAATTGGGATATCTGGCGGTATCTATTAGTGTACACACTGGTTGCTCCAACCCGGAGCGGCAGCAGTTTAGTAACCGTAAGACCAAAGGAGTGATGGGGCGGAATGATGTGGCCAAGCCTGTCGGCAGCGGTTATTTTCACTATCTCCAGACTACCCTGAATATTGGCAATAAGATTAGCGTGCGTTAGCTCAACTTCACGCGGGTCGCCGGTAGTGCCGGAAGTACACAGAATTACCGCAGTGTCATCCGGCTTTATCTCATCGTGAATTTTATTTAGCAACTTATTTGCTTTGGTGCTATTAAAGCTGATTTTCTCATAGGCAGCGTTCGCACTTTCCAACACACGGCAAAATGGCACGTCGGTCATTTCAACCAAACCCAGGCCCTGGTTGGAGGTAAATTCTTTTAGCTCCCGCCGGGAATCGGCTTGGCCGTAATCATCAGCCATAACAATCAGGCGGGTGTCCGTATGAAGCAGATGGTTTTTTACCCCTTCGACTCCCCTTTCGGAGTCAATCAGTACCGGCACAACTCCGGCAAGTATAATCCCCCAGAGGGCTACATCCCAATCCGCGCGGTTTTTGCCTAATATTGCTATCTTGTCTTTTATCCGGATATCTCCGGCTTGAATGAGCCATAAGGCAAACGCTTGTGCCCTCGTTCTCAGCTGTTCAAAGGTGAGAGTCTCCTGTCGCTCTGTTCTGACGATTTCCAGATACTGCTTGGCACCCCATTCGGCCCGAACGAGGGATTTATTAAAAAGTTCTATTAAGGTTCGCAACGCCTCGGTCCCCATTTTTCTTTTTCTTTCAAGCCAAAAGAAAACGATACGGGCTCAGAAGCCAAAGTCATCCCTGAGACTTAATCCCGCACCAATTAGGCGTGTCCAGCACTAATTGGTGCGGGACAGGGCGTTATGATAGCGTACTGAGTTGTAATACGCAACAAACCTCTATATTTTTTTTGCAGAGCTTTTAGCCGGTAGGACTGCCGGACAAAATGGGGTCTCCTTACTTCATTTTGTGGTCCTTGGAACTCCGCCGTAAGGCGTCCCCGAGTGGACTTACGGAGGGCACTTCCAGGCCGTGTGCGGTCATCAGTTTTGAATCCGACATTATCTTTTTAGCGTCACCATCAGCGATAATCCGGCCCTTGTCGAGCAGGACGGCTCTATCGGCAAGTGCGGCTGCAAAATTCATATCGCAGGTTGCTATTATCAGCGTTTGAGGCAGACTGCCAAGCAGCTTGATAAGATTGTTACGGTTTCTTGGGTCCAGACTGCCGTCGGGTTCATCGAGTGTAATTATCTTGGGCGCCATAGAGAGTATAGTTGCTATCGCAGCAGCTCGTTTTTGGCCGGCTGAGAGATGATGTGGAGCTTTGTCCGCCAGCTCAGTTAGGCCAACCGTTTGCAGCGCATTGGCGACGCGCAGCTTTACCTGCTCGGCTTCAAGGCCCATATTAAGTGGGCCAAACGCTACATCGTCGAACAATCTCGGCATAAATAATTGGTCGTCGGGGTTTTCAAGACAAGAGCCAATGGTGGTGCGAACCTTTTTTAGATTTTTCCTGCTGATTTGCAAACCATCAATAAGCACTTTTCCGGTCCCTTTTACAAAGCCGGCCATTGCAAGCAGCAATGTTGATTTGCCTGCTCCATTGGGACCTATCAGGGCCAGTCTTTGACTGTGTTCGACACTCAGCGTTATGTCACTGAGAGCGACCGTGCCATCGGGATATCCGTACGAAAAATCTTCTATTTCAATTGCTTTTGGCATAAATGATTCTTACTGCAAAACTGGTCTTACAAAAATATACAGTCCCAACATAAACGATGCAGCCATAAGAGCAAACAGTAAATCAGTACGGCGAATTTGCAGCTTTGAAAGCGTGCGCCAGCTTCCATCAAAGCCGCGGCTCTGCATTGCAATATTTATACGCTCGGCGGTGTCGATGCTGCGGATGAGCAGGGAGCCAAGCATGGCGGCTGCAATTTTGAGTTCCGCCTTGAATCCGAGATTTCGCAGCGTCCTCCCTGCTCTTGCACGCAATATGTGATGGGCCCTGTCTATAAGAACAAATATGTAGCGGTATAGAAAACCAAGTTGAATAACCAGTAGCTTGGGCACTCCCAATCGTTGCAGGCCGGTGAGTAAATCGTTAAACCGAGTGGTGGACACCAGCCCTATTAGAGCTAACATTGTAACAACAAACTTTCCGAGAATAGTAAAGCATCGCATCCAGCCAACCGATGTCTGCCAATTAAATGGTCCAAACGCAACGGTATCAAGGGTCCTGTCATACAGCGGACAACTCAGGGCCAAAACCAAAACAAATGGGCTAACGAGCAGTATATGTTTGAATGCAAATCTTAGCGGAATTCCGCCTAATACCAGAATTGTAAACGGCCCAACAGCGTAACAGACCACGATGCTGAGCGAGGTGCGGGGCAGAGAAATAACCACAGCGGTAAAAACAAGCACAACTATAAACTTTACCCTGCTGTCAAGCCGATGTATGGGCGAATCCTGATAAGCAAATTTGTCTATATATGCGTGGTGCATTTCGTATCCGGTATCTCGCTTCTCGTATCTCGTTCGAGATACGCTTCACGATTCACGAGATACGCTTTATGCTTTTGATGTCTGCTTTTTCCTCAAAATCCAGGCTGTCAGCCAGATGACGGCCATTGTTACAGCTGAGCCGACCACGCCTGCAAAGCTGGTCCAGCCGGCTGATATATCTGCCTGGGCTTCGCCTGTTTCACCGATTGCCGAGCTTCTTCGAGAGTAATCAGGCAGCGGAGCATACCTGGCCTGGAAATCATCCACCGCTGCAATTGCCGCACTGTCATTGGATACGGCAGCTTCAAAATCCGGCTGGTCTGGTCTCTCGGCATAGCTCCACTCTAAGCCATCGGGCATGTCGGAAGCCAGCAAAGAAAGTCCTCCACCAATAACAATAGTAAAAATCACTAACGTTATCAGCACTGCTTTTCTACTTAATCTAACTTTACCCGGCAGAGAATCCACAAACACATCGGGTCTGACCTGCTGTAGATATCCCAATACCGCCACGGTAATCAGCCCTTCGATAAGGCCGATTAGAAGATGCACTCCGAGCATTGTTATCAGGAAAGTCGAGAACGGAACCGCCAGTACACCCGACAGTGCCGCCTGTATCGGAACCAGGGCCGCTGACACTTGCATGGCAATCACGCAGGCCAGGACAGCCCCAATGCTTACCCGCAAACTGCTAAATGGCCCCGCTGTAGCAATCTTATACAAAAAGTAACCGAGGTAACTGGGCACAAGGGCCATATTGATAATGTTACATCCAAGTGCCAGCAGCCCGCCGTCCTGAAAAATAAGGCACTGAATAATCACCACAGACGATATGACTATTGCGCCTAAGTGCGGCCCTAATATGATTGCCAGCAGCACCGCTCCAACCATATGTCCGCTTGTTCCGGGCATTGCTGGAAGCTGGAAGTTGACCATTTGCGCGGCAAAAACGAATGCTCCTAAAATACCCATCAGAGCAAGTTTATCTGCGGCGATAACCTGCCTGACATTTCTGCAGATAAAGCCCAGGCCGCTGGCGGCTATTGCCAGTGTTCCGGCAGCAACCGGGACCGATAGTAATTCATTGGCCATATGCATAATAAAATTCTCCTGTTATCTTTTTTGGGCTAACCTTTTTGCCTTTTCGTTCTCACCATATAAAACTTGGCACTTAAAAAGTCATTTGTGCTCGCACGCCTAATACAACGGCATCGCTGACCGTTTTGTCACCGCCCGGGTTGCCAATGTACTGAACACTCGGACTGATATTCAGCCACGGCGTTACCTGGACACTGTAATAAAGCTCGAGAGCATTTTCATAATCATCGGTATAACTCGCAGACGCCTTGTCGCTGAAGATGCCCTGAGCAAAACCGGCTCCGAGCACATCATCGTCACGACCTTCTACAAGGCCCTGATACTGAAAACCAATGCTCCAGAAATTGGCAATATTGTTCCTCTCGCTGTTTGCGTAGCCGTACCTGAAGAACACACCAAGCCCCTGGCTGTCCTCAGCATCAGCATTCTCCTTAACCAGCATCTGGTCACAGCTAAGATAAAAGCCGACATCATCGCGGTAACTTTTGCCGGCGCCCGCATAGTCCGTATTGGCCTTCGGCTGAGGGTCATACCACAGACCTGCACGATATGCCCCCTGCAGCGGGCCGTTTGCAGAATCAAATTGCGGAACAATGCCCGTCTCGAAAATGTATAAGAAATAGTCTTCGTCGTGGAATGTAGTTCTAAATCCGGTCTCCCTTACATCGGCTTGAGCATCAGCTACAGCCGCCGACACGTACCAGAGCTTGGTGGGGTTATAGTGAACAGCTATGCCCAGGCCGTAGTCTGGAAACGGAATGGTCGGGTTATTAATCAGGGCGCCGTTAAGGAACTGGGTGGTTTCATCATTGGCGTAGCTGCTGCAATCAAATGCTACCGGGCAGCCGTGACATTCGAATCCGCCGGTCAAATCCATCTTACCAATCCGCAGATGGAAGGTATCATCGAACATAACCTGCTCATACCACAATTCGGTAACGTCCATCGAGCGTCTGGGTGCGCCATCACCGTTTACGCCGAATGCACTGCCTACCGACGGTGTATCAATGCCGCCGGCTTTCGACCATTTTCCCTCGGTCAACATATACAAGCTGCCGCCTTCGATACCCAGCAGCTTTCCAAGGTCCGCCGAAAGCTCCAGGTCATAGCTGCCCGAATATCGACCTGCCCGGCGGTGCTTGCTGATGCCGCCGCGAACATTTTGCTGATAAATCTGCGTAACACCTAATCCCACTTCTATACCGCTCTCGGCAAGACTGTCGCCGAGGCCAAAGAAGCCGTTTGTCAGTGTCTTCTGCTGCCGGATATTACCGGCGTAATCTACCTGTTCGGGCTTGGCATTGTTCGCTCCTGAAAGATTCGCCGCACTCAACAAAAACGCCACACTTACAAAAATCCTTATTTTACTCATATTCACTCCTTATCTGTCCAAAAACAAAATCCCATACGGCGCATAAAAATACAAAATTCGTGCTACCGTGTCAAGAAAATAATTGACAGAAAATGATAAATTTTTTAAATACGCTCATTTGACAACAAAAATACCGGCTTCAGGGAGGTTTTAAAATGTCTTCAGGAAAAGTTCTCATAATAGATTTGAACAAGAGCACCGAATATCAGGAGCTTTTAGAGGGTCACCCGCAAACCTGTGGAATGCGCTCGGGCAGAGTATATGTGCACCCAGGCCGGACCTGTGGCCGGCACAGCACCAGCCATCACGAGGAAGTGCTTGTTTTCCTTTCCGGCCGGGGACTGCTGCTAATCGGCGAAGAAGACTCTCTCCAGGTTGGCGAAGGGAAAATATCCTACATACCGCCCCATACCGTCCACGACGTCAAAAATACCGGCACTAAACCACTTATTTACATTTATTGTGTCGCCCCTGTAAGGGGTAAATTAGCCAAACAAGAACCGGCAAAGTCAGGCGAATAGAGCTTACCGAGGCCGGCAAGCCAAATTTCTGTTCGGTGTGGAGGCCTTTTTTCTTAAAATTATCACTGCCGCAGCCCCGCCCCCCTGAGGTTGATATCGGCCCTGAGAGGCCAAAAATGGGGAAATGAGCGGGCAAATGAAAAAAAATAAAAAAATTTCAAAAAATTTCAAAAAAATGCTTGCAAAACTCAGCTTGGGGGTTATAATTATCAGTGTAATAAGATTTGTTTGTTCTTTTCTTCTTATTAGCATCTTGGTTTTGGTGAGGCAGTAGAGATTTTTATAGGTTTGCAGTATATTTTCTAAATGAAACGCTGTCTCACAAAAGCCGGAGTAGTTAAAGACTCCGGCTTTTTTTTATGCGCTTCGCACACGCCCAATTCGCCCCGGTTAATCGAACCAGGCGGTAATAGTGCCTTCTACAAGCAGGTTCGGCCGGCTGCCGCAGATTCCCTGACAAACGCTGATTTGAGCTGGTAAAGACACCGCGTAACGGGAAAAGCTCGTGTGGTATCGCCGCCGGCCTTGACAGCAATGGGGTTAAATGGTAAAATAAACTATGAGAGAAAAGGCTGTCAAAAGCATTGAAAATCCAACCACAGACGGAAGCCGCACCTGATATTTTCTTTGGATTTTAATGTTGCAAAAAAATCAGATTTAAGGTATAATTCTTATTTTAGTAAAGTAGGGTCGAAATAACGCGAAAAACGCAGAATTAACGGAACAGAAGGTTGGTTTTGCGCATCTTACAGGTGGACACCGAAACGTCGGTAAAAGAAAGGAGTATCATTATGGACAAACGAAGGGGCTTTACGTTGGTAGAACTTTTGGTGGTCATTGCCATTATTGCGATATTGATGGCGATATTGATGCCGACACTCAGGCTGGCCAAGGAGCAGGGCAAGCGAGCGGTTTGTCTTAGCAATATGAAGCAGTTGATGCTTGCCTGGATCTTGTATGCAGAGGATTACGAGGACAGCATTGTTAACGGCGATGCAGGGCATTGGCACGGAAATGAGCGTCCCTGGGTAGAGAAGTGTTGGCACAATGATTACGCAATCGGGGCAAAATTACCCGTGGAGGAGCAATTAGACGGTATCATGGCTGGTGCGCTATGGCCATATTGTTTGAACTTAGAACTTTACAAGTGCCCGACCGGCTATCGGGGACACATGCTCACCTACACCATAGCTGATTCTATGGATGGCCGTCCCCAGCCAGGTTCGCCTCGTGGCAGAGGTCCAGAGGATGTCATAAATCAGCTGCTCATTAAAAACAGGAGCCAGATTCGCCAACCGGACAGCAGATTTGTTTTCCTTGATGAAGGCTGGACAAGTGCGGATAGTTATGCTGTCTATCAAACGAGGAACCCGCCGCAATGGTGGGACGACCCTCCGTGGCGACACGGTGCCGGGGTGACCATTTCTTTTGCAGACGGGCACAGTGGCCACTGGAAGTGGAAAGGCGCAGAGACGATAAAGCATGCCAAGGAATTCGACGTGGGTCGCCCGGCTGGAAGCGGTAAACAAAACCTTCTCCCTACTACCCTTGAGGGCAAGCAGGACTTGTACCTGGTGCGAAAGTCTTGTTGGTGGGAAATAGAGCCAACGGTGCCATAGGCATAATTTTTTGCGATTATTGATTTTTATCCGGCCGCGGAAGAAGAAATTCTGATTTTGCCTGACTAATAAAAACATGACCGCTAAAAGTACAGTAACGAAGATGTTCGGAAGGAGTATCATTATGGACAGGCCAAGGGCATTTACGTTGGTAGAGCTTCTGGTGGTGATTGCCATTATTGCCATATTGATGGCGATATTGATGCCGACACTGAGGCTAGCCAGGGAGCAGGGCAAACGCGCGGTTTGTCTTAACAATCTCAAGCAGTTGATGCTTGGCTGGATCTTGTATGCAGAGAATTACGAGGACGCCATTGTTAACGGCGATGGAGGCCATAATCATGGAAAAGAGATTGCCTGGGTAGGCGAGTGTTGGGCCTCCGATTGGGCGAGCGGCGGGCAACTACCGGAAAACGACCAAAAAAACGCTATCATGGCCGGCGCACTATGGCCATATTGTACCAACATAAAACTTTACAAGTGCCCGACCGGTTTTCGCGGAGAGTTCCTCACATACACCGTAATGGATTCTATGAATGCCTATCCTCAGCCAGGTAACCCTCATGGCAGAGGTCCAAGGGCTGTCATAGATGAGCTCATCATCAAAAACAGGGACCAGATTCGCCAACCGGCCAAGAGGGTCGTTTTTCTTGATGAAGGCTGGGTAAGTCCGGACAGTTACGCTGTTCATCAGGATAAGCAGCAATGGTGGGACGACCCTCTGGTCCGACACGGAGACGGGATGACCGTGTCTTGTGCTGACGGACACAGCGAATACTGGAAGTGGAAAGGCATGGAGACGATAAAGTACGGCAGGGAACATATCCAAAAATACTCCGGTGGTGTCCTTGTGCCTCAGACCTCTGAGGGCAAGGAGGACTTGTACAAGGTGCGGAAGTCTTGTTGGTGGGAAATAGAGCCAACGGTGCCATAGGCATAATTTTTTGCGATTATTGATTTTTATTCGGCCGGCCGCGGAAGAAGAAATTCTGATTTTGCCTGACTAATAAAAACATGATCGCTAAAAGCACAGTAACGAAGATGTTCGGAAAGAGTATCTTTATGGACAAACGAAGGGGCTTTACCCCGTTAGAAACAAAGATTTCTGATGGGGCAAGTAAAAGATTTCTAACGGGGTTTACGTTAGTAGAGCTTTTGGTGGTCATTGCCATTATTGCCATATTGATGGCGATATTGATGCCCGCACTGCAGCGGGCAAAGGAGCAGGCAAGGGAAATGGCATGTAGGGCCAACCTGCGCCAATACGGCATAGCCCAAGCTACATACTTGCACGACCATGACGACTCCTATCCTTCTGCATGGCGCTCTCTCACTAAAAGAACAATACCTGGCCGTGAGCGTTACTGTCGATGGCATGATGAGGAGTACAGCCCCGCCAAGAGACCGGAAGAAGCCGGGCCCTTTTGGCCATACCTCGATGAAGCGAAGGTCCACCTCTGTCCCACGTTCAAAAATATTTCAAAGTACAGGGGCAGAAACCATCCCAGTCATGTTGCTTCCATACCTGTTGTGCCTCAATACAGTTACAGTATGAACGCCTACCTGGGCTCCACGGGAGGGGCCTCGGGGGGTGGGGTTATCAACCTTGGTGAGGTAACAAGAAGCCACGCGAAGGTGTTTTTCTTCGCCGAGGAGAATATGTGGCAGAGGCCAGGCTGCGATAACGTGCTTAACGACAACGCCTTGTGTCCCGATGGCAGGGATTGGTTCGCCACCTTCCATGGTGCACCAACCGCAGACCAGGATAGCGGTACCTGTAATGTCGTGTTTGTTGACGCCCATGTCGAAAAGGTGCGTTCAGCTCTGGGCAAGGACCAAAACGATACCTCAGAGATGGAGTTCGGCCGATTCGAGAAATATGGCTGGCCAAAAAGAGACCCGCCATAGACGTCAGGCATCGGGCTTCCAACGGGGTCAATCGTGCGGCTTACCGTTTATTAAGGCAGCCAGAAGAATATGTCTCAACCTGTCAACGCTCAGAGCATTCAGGTAATCTTCACTAAAATCCAGCTTAAATCGGCCTCTGAAACTTCTGATTCGTCTCTTAAGCTCGTCCCTGCCCAAAGCGGCGATCGAAGTTGCTGCTTGTTCGAAGTATTTTTTCGAAACCATCGCCCCACCTTCTTGAATATTATTTTTAAAGTTGAGGTTCGTTTTTAGTATCGTCCCTGACGCTGGGCCACTTTTGCAGGAAATTTTGTATCGGAACTCCTTATCGCAGTTCAGATGCCCAAACTGCTTTATTATTTAGTGAAAATTTTTTTGTCATTCCGCTGACCGTCTGATAACGTTTAGTTATGAAAACAAAAAAGTTAAACTATTACTTACCACCGGAGTTGATTGCACAGCAGCCGGCTGACATTCGAAGCAGCGCACGACTGCTGGTTCTTAATCGCTCAAGCAGTGAGCTTATCGACAGCCGATTCACAGGTATCGGCGATTTCTTATCGCCCGGCGACTGCCTTGTGCTTAACGATACGAAAGTTTTGCAGGCTCGCTTTTTCGCCCGGCGCAGTACCGGAGGCAGACTCGAAGGATTGTTTCTGGACGAAAGCAAACCGGAAATCTGGGAAGTGATGTTAAAAGGCGCTCGTAAAGTAAAACCCGGCGACGAGCTCTATCTAAAAGACAAAGCAAAGAAGGATTTTTGCAGAGCGGTAGTGCTCGAAAAGAAGGGCGATGGCAGGTGCCGGCTGAAGATAGACACGGCCCTGAGCGGTTCCGATAAAATCAGCAGCGTCGATACCATCCTTGATAAAATCGGCTTTCCTCCCCTACCGCCATATATCAAGCGAGATGATGACCCGGCCGCAGCGGCAATAGATAAACTTCGCTACCAAACGGTTTATGCGCGGCATACCGGCGCCGTCGCGGCACCAACGGCCGGCCTGCATTTTACAAATCAGCTAATCGAGCAGTTAAAACAGCGCAGCATCCGCTTTGCATATATAACACTGCACGTAGGAACAGGCACATTCAAGCCGATAACCGCAGAAAATCTCGAAGACCACCAAATCCATCAGGAGCAATTCAGCATCAACGAGGAAAATGCCCGCATAATAAACACCGCAAAAAACAAGGGCAGCCGAATAATTGCTGTCGGCACAACCTCAACACGCGTTCTTGAGACGGTAGCGACCAATTCACGAATCGAATCCACCACTGGGCAAACGTCGCTTTTCATTAAGCCCGGCTATAAATTCAAGATTATCGATGCGCTGATAACGAATTTTCATCTGCCCAGAACCACCCTGCTTGCACTGGTGGCGGCCTTCGCAGGCCTGGAAAACATCCTCGCCGCCTACAAACACGCCATCCAGCAGCGATACCGCTTTTATTCCTACGGCGACACAATGCTGATAATATGAGAACTAAAAACTTAAAGCTAAAAACTAAAAACTGTCGAATTTAAAGTTCCGCAATTTTTAGTTTTACGCTTTTCACTTTTAGTTTTTTATGGGCCAGGGCCGCACACCGCAGCGCTTCGCCCAGCTTTCATACATTGCCTTTAGCTGCCCAACCTTTTGCGGATATTTCTCGGCAAGGTTATTCAGTTCCGTGCGGTCCGCTTCCAAATCATAAAGTTCCCAATCGCTTTTATGTTTTGCGACCAACTTCCATTTGCCCTGCCGCACGGCCCGGTTACCCTCATGCTCCCAGTAGATGGCTTCGTGTCCCCGGCGCTTTTTGCCCTTGAATATCGGAAGAAGACTTTTTCCTTCCAACCGGGTAAGCTCACACCCCTTGTAAGTTTTTGGGTACTCAATTCCCGCAACGTCGAGGCACGTTGCCATAATGTCGATAATATGGCCGCTCTGGTGAGTAATGGTATTGCGCTTTTTAATCACCGCCGGCCAATAAGCAATCAAGGGCGTGGCGATGCCGCCTTCGTGCACCCAGTGTTTATAGCGCCTAAACGGCGTATTGCTGGCATTCGCCCACGAAAGCCCATAGCTCATATAGGAATCCACGCCGCCGGGCGGCAGACCGTTTTTGCGATTATCAAAACCTATCGGCCCGCCCTCTGCGCATCCGCCGTTATCGGAAAGGAACAGAACCAGCGTGTTCTCTTGAGCCCCGACTTGCTTGATTTTATCGAGGACTTTGCCGATACCCCAATCCATCCGTTCGATTTGTGCGGCATATACCGCCATTTTCAAATCCATCAGTTTCTTATTCTTTTCATCAGCCCACGCCCACGTCGTCGTATCACGCGGCGACATCTTCCACTTCTTGCTGACCAGCCCCATCTTTATCATCCGTTCGTGTCGTTCTTCGCGTAGCTTGTCCCATCCTTTTCTGTATTTACCCTTATACTTTGCGATGTCCTCAGGCCAGGCGTGCAATGGCCAGTGCGGCGCCGTGTATGCCAGGTAAAGGAAAAACGGCTCTTTCCTTCGCCCATAAATGTCAATGAACTTCACAGCGTTTTCACTGAAGGCGTCGGTCATATAAAACTTTCCCGGCTCAGGAATAAAAGGCCTGTCTCCAATTGCCATAGTCCTTTTTACTCCCGGCGCCTTGGCCTTCGTAATATCAAAGTAATTTGCACCACCGCTAACTATGCCGTAATACTCCTCGAAGCCCCTATCAACCGGCCAATGGGGCCGCTTTTCGCCCACGTGCCATTTGCCGGACATAAGTGTATTATAGCCGGCCGTTTTTAGAGCTTCCGCGATGGTAACGCAGCGCTCGTTCAAATAACCCTGATAAGCTGGATACCCCCTGTTACCTACCATGTGGCCGACTCCCGCCTGGTGCGGGTACAATCCGGTCAGCAGTGACGCCCGCGTCGGGCAGCATCTCGCTGCATTATAAAATTGCGTGAAGCGAAGACCGCCGCCGGCAAGCCGGTCAAGATTTGGCGTATTGACCTCACCCCCATAGCAGCCGATATCGGAGTAACCCATATCATCAGCCATAATCAGAACGATGTTGGGTTTGCCCCTGGACGTTTTGCCCGCAGACAGCTTTGCAGCATTCACACATCCCTGCAGCGATAGCGATACTGCCCCCAGCCCCATCGCCTTGAGGAAATCGCGACGTGTGTGAGCGAACATATTCATTTCTTCACCTCAATACCTCAGGACATCACTTATACATTTCATCGAAATAGCGCTGAGCGCTAACAACAGCATCTCTCATCATATCTTCCGCTTTGGCAGTTTCTCGTTTGCCTAATACTTTCAGCAGCCCGGCAGTATCCAATTCCCGCGCAGCTTTTTCACACGCCTCCCAGCTCAATACGCTTCTTACCACTCTGTCGATTCCCTGCTCCGCATTATCGTATGCCCGCGTTTGCATATCGTGGCCTTTCCACCGGTTGAAGCCCGCCTGCTGAATAAGTCCCGCGATAGCGATATTCATACCGTTCACTCTCACCCCATGGTCTATGTCGTACTTCCCCGGCCCCCCGAGAATAATACCATCGTTATATCCCTGGCTGTTCAGATGCATATGGACCATCGCATTGTTGTCCAGTTCTTCCACCGTATCTGCTACATGGTCAAGCCCTATCATCTCCGAATGCCCGAATTCTTTATTCACACCTTTTTTATCTCTGGAAACCCCAAACTCCTCTTCAATTTTCCTCCAGAACAGCAGTGCGCTTGCAACCGTCGGAATTAACATTGCCGGATGTCCTTCGTTTGGTTTTGGTTCAAACCCTATGTATAAACTGCCGCCTTTTTCTTCTTCATATTTACACAACCCCGCGATGCTTTCTTTCAAGTTCTGATACATCTGCCGGATACCGACACTGGCAAGGTCGTAACCAAATGAGCCGTTCCAGATTATAAGCGACGGTGCCTTCGCCGCATCCGGATGCCACGCCTTCTTCAAAGGTCCATACGCAATATCGACGGTTCGCAGCCCGAAGTCTTCCGCAGCTTTTCTTTCGTTTGTATCTAACGATGCAATACCGCCGTAACCCCAGTGCACGTGAGCACCAGGTGTTATCATTGCTAAATATATTCCTGTATCAACTAAAGCATCAGCAACTTCAGGAGCAGTCTTTTCATTAACTTCGTTATCATAGTGCATCTCAATTCCCAATTGGATGTTGTCAGGCAATCGCGGAGCTATCTTTTCTTTAACCAGCTTAATCATATCCGCCGTATTAAACTTCTCGCCACCCCATTCCGGCCGCATATCCGCAGGCACAAACCCGCCCTTACCCGGATTAAACGTCCACCTGCATATACTATGTAAAGATTTCTCCGCCATTTTTACCTACTCCTTTCAGTTTTTTGCCGCCAAGGTACTAAGGTCTTAATTTGTCATTCCCGCGAAAGCGGGAATCCAGTTTTTTTAACTTTTAATTTCTTCGTGACTTTGTGCCTTTGTGGCTAAAACTCTTCTCTTTTTAGTTGATGTTTCAAAATATTTTCCCATCTTGCATACGCTTGCTTGTATGCTGCTTTTAATTTCTCATTCGGCTCGATAGTCTTAACAGGCGCCAGGCCAACAAAAGCATCATCCAAACTCTTGTAAATACCCGCACCAATACCCGCCCCCCTCGCAGCGCCTTGCGAGCCGTCGGTGTTGTATAGTTCCACGGTAGTCTCTGTCACGGTAGCAAACGCCTCCCCAAACAACGGACTCAGGAACATATTCGCATCGCCTGCCCGAACGGTTCGTGCCTCAACACCCACCTGACGCATTATCCCAAGCCCGTAATTCAGCGCAAAAACTATTCCCTCTTGTGCCGCCCTCAGCAGGTGTGCCCTGTTATGTCTGTTGAAGTTCAGGCCATGAACGGATGCCCCGATGTCCTTATTTTCCAGCGTCCTTTCAGCTCCATTGCCGTAAGGCAGAATCACAACTCCATCACTACCAACTGAAACCCCGCCCGCCAGCTCATTCATCTTATCGTAAGTAAGACTCTCACCGAAATTGTGTTTCAGCCAGCTGTTTAATATCCCCGTCCCATTGAGGCACAAAAGCACGCCATATCTTGGCTCCTCCGTACTGTAGTTCACATGAACAAACGTATTCACTCTCGACTTGCTGTCGTAATCGCCCCTGTTACTGATACCGTAAACCACGCCAGAAGTCCCTGCCGTAGCCGCCACTTCACCCGGATTCAAAACATTCAGAGACAGCGCGTTATTCGGCTGGTCGCCGGCTCTATATGATACCTTCGTACCGGTGCTCAATCCTAATTCCTCTGCTGCTTTTTTCGTCAGTTCTCCCTGGACCGAAAACGTCGGCACAACCTCCGCAATCAACTCGCTGCTTATACCGTAGTAATCAAGTATCGATTCAGCAAGACCATGCTGCTCGAAGTCCCACATTATCCCTTCAGACAGACCTGATGGAGTCGTTCTTATCTCACCCGTCATCTTCATTGCGATATAATCACCCGGCAGCATTATTTTATGAATCCTCGAATAAACCTCCGGCTCGTTTTCCATAACCCACTTCAATTTCGAAGCCGTAAAATTCCCCGGCAGATTGAGCAGTCTCTCAAGGCACTTTTCTTTTCCGATATCCACCGCCGCCTGCTCACCGATTTGCACCGCTCTGCTGTCGCACCAGATTATCGAAGGTCTTAAAACCTCTTTACCTTTATCCACGACAACCAGGCCGTGCATCTGGTAAGAAATCCCAATCGCTTTCACATCGGCAGCTTCAAATTCCGCTTGCGCCTTAACCTTCTGCGTGGCCGATTTGACGTTGTCCCACCAGACAGCCGGTTCCTGTTCTGCCCAGCCTAACTCTTTTGCGATAATCTCTAATTCTTTTTCCGGCGATGTCGCCGCCGCCAACACCTTACCCGTCTCAGCTTCCATCAACGTCGCTTTTATTGACGAGCTTCCGACATCATATCCTACCAAAAGCGCCAGTCACGTATCCCCTTTATAATCTACTGCTTACTATTGTCCCCCGCATATTTTCAATAATCAATAATATTGTCATCCCCGCGCAGGCGGGGACAATAGTCAATCCCTCCGCCTCGACGCACTTCAACTGTTTCCGGTAGTGCACTGCTCATTCTATGACATGGATGTTCTTCTTCTTGCACATGTCCTTGAGTATTTTTGGCCAGACGGTGGCACTGACCTCTCCGATATGCGCCTTTTTCAAGAGAAGCATAAAGGTGCGCGACTGCCCGATGCCGCCGCCGATGCTGAGCGGTATCTCGTTATTCAAGATTGCCTGGTGGTATGGCAGCTTAAGGAAATCAAGCTGGCCGCTAATCTCCAGCTGCCTCCTGAGCGTCTCGGCGTTGACGCGGATACCCATAGATGTCAGCTCGTGGCGGCGCTTTGTTACCGGGTTCCAGACAAGAATATCGCCGTTAAGCCCATGCATTGCTCTGCCGTCCTCTGACGTCGTCTCGGTGACCCAGTCATCGTAGTCGGCGGCCCTCATTTCGTGTGGGTAGCCGTCCTTTAGCACCCACCCAATCCCATAGATGAACATCGCGCCGAGTTCCCTCGCAATTTCTGTCTCGCGCTGCATACGCGGCAGGCCGAGATACCTGTCAAGTATGTCTTCAGCGTGGATGAAAGTCAGCTTCTCCGGCAGGTCGGGATATTTATCCGTCTTCAACTGGCCAAACAGCTTTTGGACGTGCCTCTCAGCTCCCTTGAGGACCTTCCAGAGCTTCTCTACCACCTGCTTCAGGAACTGCAGGTTGCGCTGCTCTTTCGTTATCGCCAGCTCCCAGTCCCACTGGTCCACGTAGGCGCTGTGGTCGTGGTCAAGCCAGTAGTCCTTTCGGATGGCCCGCATGTCGGTGAGCAGACCTTCGCCCACCTCCATCCCGAACTGCTTCAGGGCGATGCGCTTCCACTTGGTTGCGGCCTGCACGACCTCGGCATCGATAGGATTTTTATCGTAGTCATTTGAGATATGGAACCCGATTGGCGTTCGCGAGCCATCACGATCCAGCAGGTCGTTCACACCGCTCTCAACATCTACTATCAGAGGAACAGTAACACGAATCAGATTGAGTTCCTTGCACAGGTTCTCCTCGATGTAGTCTTTAACCGCATAGGTGGCATTCTGCGTTTCCTTTGGGGATAGCAGAGAGATATAATCCGACGGCAGGATTTTCTCCAGCTCCGCATAGTCACCAATACCAGGGCCGGCCAGGTCTGCTTTCTTATCGGTCATTGTCTTTTCTCCTGAATGTTTTGTCGGTTATGCCGTACAATACGCATATTCACTTGTAAAGAGCTTTTACATTCTCAATTTTCGACAGTACTGTAGTAATTTCTCAACGTAAAATCAGCAAAAAAAACGGCTTCCGCAAAAAAGTTTCTTATGTATAGACTTTTTTCGCTTTGATGCTACAATCGTGACAAGATTGACGTGGAAAAAAGTATTGATTTTGGGTGCGGGGGCAGGTAAACTTTCTGGTTTTCCCCCCGCCGGGGCCTTTAACCGGCAGCTTTTAGAAAGGTGGCGTGAAATGGCAAAGAAAGACAACTTAATCAGGGGTCATTGGTCAGAAAAAGAGGATAACCTGCTTAAAAAACTCTACCCCAAGGGAAACCCAAGAAAGTTAGCCAACCGGCTTGGCCGGCCTCTTACAACCGTCAGACAGAGAGCATACAACCTGGGACTTAAGATAGAGGAAGGCCACTTTTGGTCAGACGAGCAAACCAAGCTGCTCAGGAAGCTATACGAGACGGAAAACACAAAAAAATTAGCTGACCGACTTGGCCGGCCTGTGCGGGTGGTAAGACAAAAAGCAAACGAAATGGGACTCAAAAAAAGAGAGGCATATCGCCCCTGGACAAAAGACGAGATGGACCTGTTTGCTAAACTCTACTTGAATATAAGCACAAAGGAAATAGCCGACAAACTTGGACGTTCTGTCAAAGCGTTGGAACAGAAAGCGCACCAAATGGGGATTAGAAAGGCAGCCCCCTACTGGTCAAAGGCGGAGGAGAAATTGCTCGCTAAGCTCTACCCCAACACAAATACAAAAGCGATAGCCGACCGGGTCGGACGCTCTCCGGCAACCATAATACAGAAAGCTTTCAGAATGGGCCTTAGGAAAACGAAGTATTGGTCTAAGCTCTCGCACAAAACATAACCAATATTGTAACAAAGTGCAAATCCGGCGCCGTTTGACGGAATCAATTGTTGCGTCATTGCGAGCGCAGCCCGCAATTTTATTGCGCGGGTTACAGAGCCCCAAACGTAAGTGCGGGTCAAAAAAATTGTCATTGCGAGCATCGCGAAGCGATGCGCGGCAATCTCAACTTCATAATTCGATATTCCTTCTTCGATATTCGATATTCACTATCCCTCCTCTGTCCTCCGTCGCCTGTCATCCGCAACTCGCAACCCGCAACCTCTGTCCCCGAGAAGATTCCCTCCTTGGCCGAGCAACAGGGGATCTCCAACCCGCAACTACAAAACCCTAACTTTTACGAACAAACGTTTATAGCTCATTTGGTTGCAGCCGGCTATCAAATCTTGCCGGCTATTCTCTCAACCGCTCTAACAAGCCGACGCAGCAGCAATATGACATAAATAATTACGGCAACTACTGCGCCAAGGTAGACAACCATAATCAATACTGGAAGGATTGGAAAGAATTCCCTATAGATTTGTGTTATCATTGTAAACACCTTTCAAAAAAGTTTTAGGCCATCCGCAATATGCTCAAGAATACGTTGTCATCCCCTAAAGGGTCGTTTGAGAAGTACCCCTTAGTGCCGCTATTGGCCAAACTCACCCCACCATTTTAACAATTGCCTGTCTTAATTCAACTAAAACCTTCGGCCCGCAATGCCCACCAACTAAATACCATTCACGAACCACGGGGCACGAGCAACGAAATAAGTCCGTGTTAATCCTGTCTAAAAAGTCCGTGCCTGTCCGTCGCTTACTATCAGACCAAACTGTCAAACTATTTTTGCATGGAACATTAAAGAATTTGGGCTTCATCCGGTTAACGAGTAGGTGCCCCGTTTGAAATTGGGTTTGATTGGGTTTGTTTTCCCGGAGTCTGAAAGCGTGGTTCATTTTTATAATCCTTTGTTAAATAGAAGTTTAAGTTCATTGCGGCTTTTCGGAAATTGGCTTTGAATTGGCTTTGTTTTCCGGGCGTCTGCGAAGTGGTACATTTTCATAATCCTTTGTTAAATAGAAGTTTAAGTTCATTCTGGCTTTTCGGAAATTGGGTTTGATTGGGTTTGTATCTCGTATCTCGTATTGCGTATTGCGTATCGCGCTGGGGGATTGGGTTTGATTGGGTTTGTTTTCACCAAGTGTCCAATTGGATTTATTTTCATAATCCGTTGTATTATATGGATTTACATTCATTTGACTTTTTTGGAAATTGGCTTTGTTTTGCATAAAAAGGGTCGATTTGTAGAGCGTTCTCG
>JAUWBI010000005.1 GCA_030601745.1 Phycisphaerae bacterium | reverse complement strand
GCACAGCCGAGGGGTCTGTTAAAAAGATTACTTTGTCAGGTTCCTCGACTCCGCGATGCTGCGCATCGCTTCGCTCGGAATGACGGTAAAGCAATGGTTAAGGATGTTATCAATGAATCGCAGAGAATTTATTAGAACAATTGGTTTCGGAGCGGCAGCGTTAGCGCTGCCCGGATGTTCGGCCGGGACATCAGGATTTCCGAAGGCTGGCAAAGACATTAATCCAAAGCCGAACGTTCTTTTTATCCTCGCTGATGATTTGGGCTGGTCTCAAATAAGCTGTTACGGTAGCAGCTTCTATGAAACGCCGAACATCGACCGGCTGGCCGGCGAGGGGATGAAATTTACCGACGCCTATGCCGCGTGCCCGGTTTGCTCGCCGACCCGTGCCAGTATTATGACCGGAAAATACCCGGCCCGTTTGCACTTGACCGATTTTATTGCAGGCGGCAACTATCCAAACGAGAAATACAAACAACCCGAATGGCAAAAATACCTGCCGTTAGAAGAAATAACGATTGCAGAGGTCCTCAAGACTGCGGGCTACACGACCGCCAGTTTCGGAAAGTGGCACCTCAGCATTGCTAAAAAGCCCCCGGAAAGTGAGCGGTTTAATCCGGACAAACAGGGCTTTGATGAATCAATAATTACTTATAAGCCAAGGGGCAACCAGGACCCCGAGAAGGATGCTCATAATGTAGAAATGATTACGGAAAAGTCGCTGGAATTTTTGGAAAAGAACAAAGACAGGCCGTTTTTCCTGTATGTCCCCCACAATACCATACACAGTCCGGTTATGGGAAAGAAAAAGCTAATTGAGAAATATAGAAGCAAGCCCGGCTCTGAGTTACCTGAGAATAACCCTGTACTCGGAGCGATGATTGAGGACCTGGACAACAGCGTTGGTAAATTATTGAGAAAACTGGATGAGCTGAAAATAGCCGATAGAACCATCGTTATCTTTTTCTCTGATAATGGCGGATTAGAAAGGGCAGCCAAACAAACTCCTTTACGCAGCGGCAAAGCCAATTTATACGAAGGCGGCATAAGGGAAGCTTTAGTTGTGCGGTGGCCCGGCGTAACGAAGCCCGGCAGTGTTTGCAGCGAGCCGGTAATCAGTGTTGATTTTTTCCCAACATTTCTGGAAATCCTCGGCTTAGAGAACAAGGCGAAAAAAACAATTGATGGAGTTAGTCTGGTGCCGCTTCTGGCGCAAAGCGGCTCACTTAACCGCGAGGCCATTTACTGGCACTATCCACATTATCACAGCAGCAGTATTGGCCCCTGCGGGGCTGTTCGTAAG
This sequence comes from Phycisphaerae bacterium, assembly GCA_030601745.1. Classification (GTDB taxonomy): domain Bacteria; phylum Planctomycetota; class Phycisphaerae; order Sedimentisphaerales; family Anaerobacaceae; genus JAUVYQ01. The sequence goes on along the minus strand of JAUWBI010000005.1, from coordinate 74,104 downwards.
GGCGATTATAAGCTGATTGAATGGTTTGACGAGACTATTTGCGGCGCCGGCAACAGATTTGAGCTTTACAATCTTAAAAAAGACATCGCAGAACAAAACAACCTAACTAAAGAAATGCCGGAAAAGACCAAAGAGCTGAAACAAATGCTGGAGAATTGGCGAAACAGAGTAAACGCGCAGATGCTGACGCCAAATCCGAACTACAATCCTAAGAAAGCCAAAAAGTCAAAAAAGCAAAGGTAACCTATCATCAACACCCATTGCCGGCCAAGGGCACGATGGAAATGCAGCTTGACCGAGCCCACGCAAAATGGTGTTAAAAGCACAGTTGGACCTGAATTTTTGAAATTTGTCTTGCACTTTTCGGCGTAAAGGCCAGAATAATCGGCATCGTATCGTAGAGCGTTCTGAATGAGATTCTTCGCTTCGCTCAGAATAACAGAAGGGGCGCCTGGAGACGTCAAAAAATTATCGATTGTCAATTAAAGGAAGGGAATCCAAATGGAAGTTCAAAAGGTCTTAAAGCAGGTGGAAAAAGACAATATAAAATTTATTACCCTGCAATTTACCGATTTGCTGGGCGTCATAAAGGAGCTCATCATACCCGTTGAAGAGCTGGAGGATGCATCACGCAACGGTGTCTGGTTTGACGGCTCCTCAGTCGAAGGCTTTGCCCGAATACAGGAGAGCGATTTGTTTTTGAAGCCGGATATGGCGACTTACGCCGTTGTGCCCTGGCTGACCGAAGACGGCAAAACTGCGAGACTGATATGTGATATCTACCGGCCGGATGGCAAACCTTTCGAAGGAGACCCCAGATTTATTCTTAAACAAGCTGCCGAGCAAGCGGCAAAAGAAGGCTTTGAATATAACGTCGGGCCGGAGCCGGAATTCTATTTGTTTAGAGCCGATGGTGAAAAAAGGACTTCGCCCATAGATTACGGCAGCTACTTCGACCTTTCTTCTCATGAAGGATACAAGACCATAAAGAAGATAATAGCGGCACTTGAGAATTTTGGAATTAAGGTTGAAACGTCGCATCACGAGGTCGGCTTCGGCCAATACGAAATAGATTTTAATTACGGACAATGCCTGGACATAGCCGACAAGGTCGTTACGTTAAAGTACAGTGCGAAGAAAATCGCCCAGATGCACAATTTGCACGCAACCTTTATGGCCAAGCCGGCAATGGGTAAGCCCGGCTCCGGAATGCATGTTCATCAGAGTCTGTTTGAAATTGAATCAAAGACAAATGCCTTTTACGACGAAGACCACAAATACAATTTGTCTAAGATTGCTTATAATTTTATTGCAGGCCAGATAAAGCACATCAAGGCGATGTGTGCGATTCTTTGTCCGACTGTGAATTCGTATAAGAGACTTGTTTCGGGGTTCGAGGCGCCTGTTTACATTACCTGGGCTGCTATGAACCGCTCAGCACTTCTGAGAGTGCCCAAATGGTTCAAGACCAAGCAAGAAGCCGCGAGAATCGAACTGAGATGTCCCGACCCAAGCTGCAATCCGTATCTGGCATTTGCCGTTATGCTAAAAGCGGGCCTGGATGGGATTAAAAATAAGCTGGAGCCGCCTGAGCCGGTCGAAGAAAATATATACACCCTCGATGATGAAAGCCTGGTCAAGAAAAACATTGATGTTTTGCCAACGTCGTTATTGGAAGCTCTGGACGAGCTGAAAAAAGACAAGCTTATGCAGGAGGTCCTTGGTGAGCATTTGTTTGAAAGATACATTGACGTGAAGACAAAAGAGTGGGACGAGTTCAAAAAGCAGGTTACCAACTGGGAAATCGATACGTATTTGGACACTTTCTAAATTCTTTGGCTGGTTTTTCTGGAAAAGTGTGAACCGAAGAGAAAGCAGTCTGTGGGGAACGTTAGAGATTTGCTGCGATGCCGCAATAGGCGAGGTATTCTTTCATTTGCTTTATAGTGAAATTTTGGAAGTGTGTGATTGAAGCCATAAGCACTGCGATTAGATATCTTGTTCAGGGGGTTCGGGAATGAGAGGGTCAAGTAGTCTGATAAGTTCCGGAATGCGCTGCGAGGCCACACGCCAGATTCGCTCTACGAGGCTGCATAGATGACCTCCATATTGTTCAGAATAGTATGTCTGCGGAAGGGATTTCGCAGGCTTTCCTTTTCCACCAGCTCTACCTCGCGCCCCAGCATAGCTTTTAACTCCTCCTGTATCTGCACTAAATCGAATAGGCTGTGACCACAATCCTCCGCAAAAGTTACCAATACATCAATATCACTGTCTGGACGAAAATCACCCCGCAGCACAGAACCGAACAGAGCAAATTCGATGATTTTCCACTGTTGACAAAAGTCTGCAATTTTTCCTTTCGGCAAGTCAATCTCATGAAATCTCACTATGATTCTCCTGCTTATATTGGTTCTGGTTACTTTTATTTCGAAATCTATAACATCGCTGTCCTCTGAAGTCAAGCCAAATGTGCAGTCTGTTGCATATGAGGTGTCATAGATTTACAGATATGCTGCGGTGGATAAGCGTCAAATTAGAATATCTGATAGGCCAATTAAGCAGAATTGATTTGTTGAATGGGCTGGATTTTTCTATAATAAGCAAACTTTAGCCGAGATTTGTTGAAACGTGTTTTTCTTTCGGCATTGTGTTTTATATTATGACGGCGGTGTTTCCTGCCGATTTATTTTGTTGAGCTTTCGGTAATTAAGGAAGATATGAATGTGTGGCATAGTAGCTTATCTTGGTAAAAAAGTTGCACAGCCGATTCTTATAGAGGGATTAAAACGGCTGGAGTATCGTGGTTACGATTCGGCCGGCGTGGCGCTATTAGGCAGCGGTGCGATAAGAATCAAAAAAACCAGCGGCAGAATCAGCGCCCTGGAAGCGATTTTAGATGAGCCAAACACCGCTGAGACATTCGGCATCGGCCATACACGCTGGGCGACGCACGGCGAGCCGAACGCCGTTAATGCACATCCGCATCTGGATTATACCGGCAAAATCGCCGTCGTTCATAACGGCATTATCGAAAACTACGCCACACTGAAAACCTGGCTGCAAAATGAAGGCACCAAGTTTGCGAGCGAAACCGACACTGAAGTAATAGCAAATTTAATCGGTTATTTTTATGCCAAAGACGACGAGGGCAACCGAGTATCGAGTATCGAGCATCGAGCATCGAGCACCGGTCAGAACAAATTTGAACAGGCGGTTCAGCGGGCTCTTCAGGAGCTGCACGGAACCTACGGACTGGCGATTGTCTGCTCGGATTTTCCCGATATGCTCATCGGTGCGAAAAAGGGCAGCCCCTTGATTTTAGGCGTCGGCGATAACGAATATATCCTCGCCTCGGATGCCGCCGCGATTGTAGAGCATACAACTCAGGCAATATACCTTGCCGACAACGAGATGGTTACCGTCGGCCCGGAGGGGTTTCATACCAAGACGATTGACAATATCACCGTCACCAAAGACCTGAAGCAAATTGAATTTTCGCTGGAACAAATCGAGCTGGGCGATTTTGCGCATCATATGCTTAAAGAGATTTTTGAGCAGCCGAAGGCTTTGAGCACCTGCATGGGCGGTCGAATTGACCGCCAGAACAATAGGATTAAACTTGGCGGCATAGCCTCATACTTACGTGAATTGACCCGTACCAAACGACTCATCTTGACCGCCTGCGGTACCGCATTCCACGCCGGCCTCGTCGGCGAATTTCTGTTTGAGCAGTTGGCACGTATCCCGACAGAGACCGAGTATGCCAGCGAATTTCGATATCGCAATCCAATCATCGAGGACGGCACCGTTGTTATATCGATAAGCCAATCGGGGGAAACTGCCGATACGCTTGCAGCGGTGGAACAGGCCAAAGAACGAGGAGCAACGGCGCTTGGTATTGTTAACGTCGTTGGCTCTTCCATCGCCAGAACCACAGACGCAGGGATATATTTGCACGTCGGGCCGGAAATAGGCGTTGCCAGCACTAAAGCCTTTACAGCACAGGTGGCGGTATTGACAATGCTTGCAATTGAATTGGGCAGAAGAAGACATATCAGCAGCGACGAGGCGGTGAGGTACATCGATGAGCTTTCCCGGATACCGGATAAGATAAGCCGAATACTCGAACAATCCGACCATATCAAAGAAATTGCGTCAGCAAATATTGACAAGAACAACTGGCTTTTCTTAGGCCGAGGCTTTAATTATCCGGTTGCCCTCGAAGGGGCCTTGAAACTAAAGGAAATAAGCTATATTCACGCTGAGGGTCTGCCGGCTGCGGAGATGAAGCACGGCCCCATAGCTTTAATTGTTAAGGATATGCCTGTGGTTTTCATTGCCACAGTCGGGCCGCAGTACGACAAGATTATGGGCAATATTGCCGAGGTCAGGGCACGCGGCGGCAAAATCATCGTTGTTGCAACCGAAGGCGACAAGAATATCAAGTCCGCCCTTGGACGGACCGACCATTTAATTAGCATCCCGGATGCTCCGGAGCTTTTGCAGCCGATGCTGACCGTTGTGCCGCTGCAGCTGCTGGCCTATCACGCCGCTGTGCTCCGCGGGCACGATGTTGACAAACCTCGAAACCTTGCAAAAAGTGTTACAGTCGAGTAGACTTTCTCGCTTGATGATTAGACCCAAACCATCCGGTTTGATACTCGATAGTCGACGAGAATCGGGAATCGAGAATCGAGTTCGGCGAGAATCGAGAATCGGGAATCGGGAATCGAGCTCGACGAGAATCGAGAATCGGGAATCGAGAATCGAGTTCGGCTTTACCCTTGTGGAGCTACTCGTCGTCATAGCAATCATCGCCCTTTTACTTGCCATACTTATGCCGTCACTTTCAAAGGCCAGGTCTATGGCAAAGCGTCTGGTATGTGCGAGCAACCTCAAGCAAATCAATTTAGCGATGCGCCTGTACATGGATAGCAACGATGATACATATCCCTGTGCCCAGGACCCCGTCTATATAGACCCAAACACGGGCGATATTATCTGGCTGTGGATGGGGCGTGGCTGGAGAAGATTTGTCGAGCCGCATCTCGGCGGCAATATCGATGTGAATAATCCTTCGGTCCTGTTCTGTCCCGCAGACCCCACCGCCAAAGACAAATACGAGTCCACAAGCTATGCCTACTCGATGGCCTTTTATTATAGTCCTGAGCGGATAAAGAATATGGATGACCCGAGCTATACTTGTGGCAACGGTCCTTTCGTGCCACCGATGCCGCAACAAAGTCTGGATGTTGCCGGGCCGTCTGGAAAGATTCTTATAGGAGAGTGGAACAGCAATCATTTGCGCGTAGATGAAAAGGGCTGGTACGGATTTGGTGGCTGGTGGTGCTGGCAGGGTAGCCGAAACTACCTCTTCGCTGACGGGCAGGTCCGCTATCTTCAGGCAGAGCAGATTCGCCCCGCCCGAGACGGGTTTCCAAACCCTAACCTGACAGTTCGAGGCATCAAGGGCATCGACTATCCATCAAACTAAATCCCCGGCCAACTCCTCAGTTATTCTTCTTCCATATACGGATAACGGAAGTTCTTCGGCGGCAAAAACGTTTCCTTTATGGCACGCGGTGAGACCCACCGCTCCAGGTTGAGCCAGCTGCCGGCCTTGTCGTTTGTGCCCGACGCCCGCGTGCCGCCGAACGGCTGCTGTGCCACGACCGCACCCGTCGGCTTGTCGTTGACGTAAAAATTACCGGCAGCGTGACGCAGCGTGTTCATCGCCTTTACGACTGCACTGCGCTCCAGGGCGAAGATCGCCCCCGTCAGCGCATAGGGCGAGGTCTGGTCGCACAGCTCCAGCGTCTGGTCATATTCAGCTTCCGGGTACACGTATATGGTCAAAACCGGGCCGAAAATTTCTTCAACCATCAACTTAGACTTCGGGTCTTTACTTACCACGACGGTCGGCTCGATGAAGTACCCCGTAGTGTCATCACATCCGCCGCCAATGATAATTTCCAGGTCGGCCGAATTCCTGGCGTATTCAATATAGCCCCTGATGGTTTTGAAGGCCCCTTCGTCGATAACCGCGCCCATAAAGTTACTAAAGTCGGTTACATCGCCCATCTTCATATCGCCGATCTCATCCAATAGATGCTCTTTGACCTGAGGCCAGAGCGAATCGGGAATGTACGCTCGCGAAGCCGCTGAGCATTTCTGGCCCTGATATTCGAACGCCCCTCGCACCAGTGCCGCCACGAGGGCGTCAATATCGGAGCTCGTATGGACAAATATGAAATTCTTTCCGCCGGTCTCACCTACTATTCGAGGATATGAGACGTACTTGCGAATGTCCGAACCGATGGCCAGCCAGATCGTCGAAAACACATAGGTGCTGCCTGTAAAGTGAATCCCGCCGAGTCTGACGTCGTTCAGTGCCGGCGGGCCGACAATCGGTCCGGGGCCCAGCACCATATTGATAACTCCCGGCGGCATGCCTGCTTCTTCCAGGACCTTCATAATAAAATACGCGGGCAATACTGCCGCCGATGCCGGCTTCCACACCACCGTGTTGCCCATCAGGGCCGGTGCCGTGGGAAGGTTGCCCGCGATTGAGGTGAAGTTAAAAGGCGTCAACGCCAGAACAAACCCGTCCAAAGGCCTGTGCTCCATATAGTTCAACACCCCGGGCGTGGACATTGGCTGGTCGCCGTATACCTCTTCCATAAAATGCGGGTTGAACCGCCAGAAATCTATCAGTTCACACGCAGCGTCTATCTCCGCCTGGTGCGGTGTCTTGCTCATGTTCAGCATCGTGGCCGCATTGAGGGTCTGGCGGTATTTACCTGCCAGAAGCTCCGCCGCCTTCAGCAATACTACCCCCCTCGATTCCCAGGGCATCTCACCCCACAGGCGCTTTGTCTTTTCCGCCGCATCGACCGCTTGCGTAACCAGCTCCGCATCAGCCTGATGATACCTGCCCAACAGGTGCTTATGGTCGTGCGGACAGCGGATATCCGCAAGTTTGCCGTTGCGCACTTCTTTTCCACCGATTATCATCGGCACTTCTGCCTGTTCGCCGAGCATCTCTTTCAGCCTGGCTCCCAGCTCCGTACGTTCCGGACTGCCCGGTGCATATTGCAAACCCGGCTCATTAGCCGGCTCCGGGATATGAAAAATACCGTTAAACATTTTTGCCTCCTTAAATACCGGGGGTTTCAAATCCCCGTTTTCACGGGGACAAGCTTGCCCCTGCGAGGGACCCCGCCTTGCGGGAACCCAAAGCAGGGGACAGACGAAAAGTCACATTTTCCCGCACTGCTGCTGAAAAGTCAACATTCAAAACTCAAAATTTGCCTCCGCTCTCAGTGTCTGTGTGCAAAGAGACGTTTACCGATTAGAAAATTCACGGTGAGCCGGGACCACTGCCGAATATCGAATAATGAACAAGGAACTTCGAAATTCGAAGTTCGATTTCGACATTCGATATTCAATGCCGGTTATGTTCCGGGCCAGCCCCGTTAGAAGTAACTCGGATTCACGGAGTCCCGGAGTTGCGGTCAGGACTTCTAACGGCGCCAGATGGATTTCAATTTATAGAGGTTGAGGGATTTGATTTTTGCCTGGCCGCCGCGAGCAGATACATTGACAGAGGTATTGTTCGTATCGAGCGGGAAGCAGAGGTGCATTGTTACCTGGCCATAATTGGGGAAGATTTCGATGGATGTGCGGTCAACCAGAATATGCAGTTTGATTTTACCATCGACCGGAGCTACGTTGGCCTTCTTACCTTTGCAGCGAAGCATTTTGTCCTTGACATTGTAGATTAGTTGGTTTCCGCGAAGATTGAAGACAAGCTCGGAAGCGGTGCCAAGCTCAATCTCGGACTGGATTTCAAACAGCTCGGCGGATATTGCGGACAGCAGCTTTTCTCCAGGTTCCATAGTAGTGTTTTTCAAGTCCCAGTAAACGCCGCGAAGCTTTTCGATTTCTCTTACGGGGACACGGCACAGTCGAATTCCTTCGGGGAACGTGCGCAGCGTCAGTTCGCAGGGAATCGACATCTGCTGATTAAAAGGCATGCCGGGGAATTTGCCGCCGGCCATCCAGGCGATTTGAATTCTTCGGCCATCGGATTTGGGAATATCGCTCCAGGTCTGGGAGGCGTAGAAGTTTCCGACCCTTGATTCGAGGGCTTTGGTTTGCGGGGTGAATTTTCGGCCGTCAAAGGTTCCGAGCAGGTATCTGCCATTTCCGCCCCAAAAGACCCAGCGGGTATTGGCGGGGTCTCCATCGACGGGCAGCTCGAAGAAATCGGGACATTCCCTGCTTCCGGGGAGTTTGAGGTCCTGCAGATGAGTCCAGTGCTTCAGGTTCTTTGAAGAGTACAGGGTAAAATCGTCCCTATCAAGAAAGAGGGCCATAATCCAGGTTTTTGTGGGCTCGTGCCAGATGACCTTTGGGTCGCGGTTGCTGGCCCTGATGTGTCCGATGACGGGGTTGTTTTTGTATTTGACCCAGGTTCTGCCGCGGTCGTTGCTGTATGCGATGCTCTGGGTGAATGGCACTTTCTTTGGGGCGTGTGAACCTGCTGATGTATAGAAGGCGACCAGGACGTCTTCGGTGCCGGTTTGGAAGCCGGATGTGTTGTTCCAATCGACGACTGCGGAGCCGGAAAATATCGTGCCGAGCTCGTCCGGCTCGATGGCGTTGGGGAGCTGTTCCCAGTGAATGAGGTCGGTGCTGACAGCGTGTGCCCAGGTCATATTGCCCCAATTGATGCCTTTGGGATTGTGCTGAAAGAATAAGTGGTATTCGCCCTTGTAATAAACCAGGCCGTTAGGGTCGTTTGTCCAGTTCTTTCGGGGAGTAAAGTGAAATTGCGGCCGGTACTTTTCATTGTACAGAGTACTGGCGGCCGGGTCCTTCCGCTTCTCGCCGGCCATAACACGGCGCGGTATCAACTGCGAGAGGAGCAGTGTGCTCGTACCAAAGCCAATTTGCTTAAGGAAATCACGGCGACTGTGTAATTGTTTTTCACCCCCGCCCCTGCGGCAGGGGCGGGGTTCATCTTTGATTAGGTCTTTTCTGGTGGACATTTTGCCTCCTCATCTATCAATATAATTGGTGATTGGTAACTGGTAATTGGTGATTATTTAACCATTTAACCAATATTCAGGCCTCAAAAGAACATTGAAAATAGAAATAATGCTTAGCAAAGTTTCCCATATCAACTTTGTTCGATTATGTTGCCAGGGCCACACCCCATCTTTTTACTAAATTTGTCCCGGTTATACAAGCCCCGTTAGATATTATTTTTTTTTGAATTATCTAACGAGGCAAGCTATTAAGACAAAATTTTTGTTCCGGCTATAAGTGGCACGGCCATCCTGGCCGTGTCGGCACGGGCTGGAAGCCCGTGTCACGCCGCCCTCTACAATCGTTATGATTAACAATAGAATAGTTATCGTTGGTAAGGCATTATTCTTTAATTATCCGGCCAACAGCAAACCCCGTTAGATATTGCTTTTTTTGAATTATCTAACGGGGCAAATCCTTTCAAAGACAAATACAGGGTCAGCCTCCTCAGCTTCTCCCTCGACTTCGCTCGGGATAGTGAGCCTGTCGAACCATTGCTTCAGCGAGTTAGGGTCCTTCTGCAGTATTTCGCTAACTTTCTCGTAATCTGTCATTGGTAGCACTCGCAGTTCCGGCTCTATTTGTTTAACCAGCACAAGCCAATCCGGTATAAGGTGTAACCCATAAGAATCTTTTTCCTCCACTGAAGATTTATCAAAAAATAGAGCCAAAAACATCATACCTTTCAGCTCGACCAGATTCGCGAAGAATTGTAGTTCTGTACCGTCTTCATCAGCGAATATCATGTCATAAGCTTTTTCTCCCATTCGTATAGAATCCAATGTTTCGCCGTCTTTTCCTTCCCACACGCCTGTCAGTCTTTCATCAAAGATCAAATCTTCATCAGTGTACAGGGGCTTCCGGCGAGTAAGCTCGATTGCCTCATCAGCAAACACACCGCCCTCTCCCGCATACTCAACAATAAATTCCTGAAGCTGTTCCGTCGATGCTGTTAAAACGATGCGGTCCTCTACAACCTCATGCTTCAATAAATTGGGGTCCTCTTGAAGGATTTCGGAAACTTTTTCGTAATTCATCATTCGCAATTGTAATTTCGGCTCTATCTGGTCGACTTTCATAAATGTATGTGTCGGCAGGATATGCCACTTATAAAAATCGCTATCTTGCTCTAAACACGGTTCATCTGGGAATATATCAAGAAAGAGCATATCTTCGAGCTTGACCAGATGTGCCACGAATCGTCCTTCTTTCCCGTCGAATATTCTCATTTGATAAGTGTTTGGTTCTCCCTCTCGAAATTCCCATAGATTATTTTCGTCCGACCATTTTCCTATCAGTTTTTCTTCAAAGATTAGTTCTTCATCCGTATAAAGCGGATGGAGTGAAGAAAGAACACAACCACCCAACATTACAGCCAGCAAATAAAAAGCAGCTTTTTTCGCTCTCATCTTGATTCCCCTTTCTGATTCTTACGTTTTTGATAATGATTAAAGCAACAAGCTCTAATAAGTATTGGCCTTACAAACGCAGATTCTTTCTGAAAAATGTGTTTTCTGGCAGACTATTTCTCCTTTTTTTGCGAGTTTGTTTATTACCCTCTGAATCTGCCTTTCACTCTTGCCGATGACTCGCGCAATATCCTTCGGCTTTATGACCTCTTCCTTATATAAAGATACTATTCTTGTTATTAGCAATTTCCTGGTTAAAACCGCTATTGTGATTGCACCTGCAACCGCTCCGATAATCGCCCCGGTTTTTGCAAGGCCATAGGGCATCAGACTCCATTGCCTGAGCTCATTCAAACCAGAAAAATACGCAGGCTCAAAATGTTCGACATAAAGATTACCGCCGTACCACCCAAGTAGCCAGCCGACCGCAAAACCTATGTGCATCCCGAAGGCATATTCCACAACCCCCTCGACGAAGGACAGGAGCCGGTCGAAAAGCGGAACTATCGGAACGTCAATTGAGGTCGAATGTGAGGGACTGTCGGTGTTATGTGAACCAACATCAAATTTTTCCATTCCGGCATTTTGCCGGACTTCAGCACAGCTTCCCATTATCTTGCTCCCAATAGGACAGTTATCATAAAACAGCTAAAGTATATTGGCTCTTGAGGTACAGAATCTTTCTGAAAAATCGGGAAAAAATTTGCTTTTTGACAAAAAAATGTGCTTGCGTTCGCCCCGCCCATCGGATGGGCGGGGTTCGCAGGACATCCCGACTTATCACCATACCGGGTTATCAGGTTATCAGGCAGCCTGATTCCCTGCTCGCCTGATTGCCTGATCTATCCTTTGCGTTTAAGGGCCTGGTTGGCCTTCCAGCGGGGTACCAGCCAGGAAACGAACATCCAGACTATACCTGTAATAATCAGCGAGACCGGCCAGGCAAAGGATTTGTCCAAATGCTCAACAGTGAACTTATGCACCGCAGCAGCGATACCCGCCAATCCTGAAAAGAAGAAGGATTTCATTTGCCGCGCCACGCTGCCGAAAACAAAACCCAATGACGCAATGGGCAAGAGTATGCGATAAATCAATTCACGTGTCTCAGACTCCACGACTCCATCCAGCATTCTCAAGGTAGCTAAAATATGTATCGGACCAAGCCAGTTGAGTACTTGTGCCAGTCCTCGCTGAAGTCTTGTTGCCTGTAATCTACAAATATGCGCCAGACAAAAGTATACGATACCGTTGCATACAAAACCCAGCAGCTCGGCATCCTTTTGTCCCTCCATAATTGTCATAATAATCTTCCCATACCATTCAGGTATGTTCTCAGTGGGCCATAACCAGAAAAACAATGTTTTATCTGACCGGGCAATAATGGACAGGCAAATAACAATCCCCGCCAAACCAACTACGCACAGTGGCCAGGCATATTTGACGTACCTATGACGATCTAAGATCACTCCCAATATTAACAAGCCAATATGCGGAAAAAGATACCTGCCGGCAACAATATCCGTTGTCCAGTCCTCCATCCCACTTATTATGTAGTACGTGCTTAACCAGGCCAGAAACGCGATTATACTGAAGACCAAAAAAATTGATGACCGTGTGGTCCTTAAAAAAACGAGCGAAGCTACAAACCAACATAATGATGAAGTAAACAATTGGACATTGCCTACTATCAGATAGGACTTAGACTTTCTCAGCCCTTCTGCTATTGATTCTTCACCCCATGGGTAGTAGGCAGGGGACAGTATTTCCCACTGTGCCAATGTCAGCAGGATCGTGATAGGAATCAATAAGTTTGCTGTCGCTAAGAATCCAACAGATAATCTGCTTTCATTCCTGTACCACATTGCGATGCCGAATATGACCATCACTGCAGTTGCTACGATTGCAGGCATAGGACGCCAGCCTCTCGGAATCTGTTCCCAATTTTTGTAAAAGAGCACAAAACTGCCCAATACAACGACCCAGCCACCAAGATATAAACAAACCTGCGAAAGCGACAGTTTCCTGGCCTCAATGATTGACAGATCAGGCGGAGATATCATACGCTCGTAGATGCCTTCCAACTTGTCGAACTCCTTTTCCGTGAGGAGTTCATTATCGTGCCAGACCTTGAGTTTTTGCCGATGATAAAAGACTTCCTGGTGGACTTTGTCTGTCAGAAAGGAGGGCCTTGACCAGATTTTTTCACCACCAAGATAACGATGAATTTCGTCGGATAGACTCTGGGCGTTGGGGTATCGCTTCTGGGGTTCCTTTTCCAAGGCCTTCAGGCAGATGTTCTGCAATGGGATAGGTATCTTCTCCTGTATTGCACTCGGCAGCTCCGGGTACTCGCTGCGTATCGCCTGGAAAAGTTCTTTGGCATCAGTTTGCGGAAAAGGCAAGGTGTCAGTTAAGAGTTCGTAGAATAGAACACCCAGGGCGAAAACGTCGGTTGCAGGGTAAATTTTCACAGGTGGGGAAATCTGTTCCGGCGCACTGTAGGAAGGTGTGCCCCGATACACCCCTTCTTCAATACGCTCCAAAGTTTCAAGGGCAATACCAAAGTCCAGCACCTTGGGTTTCTGTTCAGAAGTAACCAGAATATTCGAGGGCTTGATGTCCCGGTGTATGATGTTCCTGCGATGTGCCGCAGCCACTGCATCTAATACGCTTAAATAGATGCGTAATCTTTGCTGAAGCTGTAATCCTTTCCACGCCTCAGTAAGCGGCAGCCCATCCACCCATTCCATTACGATAAACCTTTGCGCGCCCAGCTCACCGATTTCATAAACCTGGGCAATATTCGGATGATTAAGCTGACTCATTAGCCGGGCTTCACGCCAGGCTTCCGAGTCGGCTCCATCAACCGGACTTTTCCGAGTAAAAACCTCCCTGTTTTTACAGACGTCGGGAACCTTCGCGTCGTGCTTCGGTTTCTGCCGAAGGAACTTTATCGCCACCAGCCGCTCCAGAACAGTGTCAATAGCTTGAAACACCTGACCGGCGGCACCTTCGCCAACCTTCCTGATTACCCGATACCTGTCGCCCAAAAACGATTGTGCACGGTCTATAGTTGCTACTTCTGTGTTACTATATTTTGAAGCCTGCGGGATTTGTTTTCCGAAAGTGCGCAGCTCGGTAAGCAATCTTTCATTTGTATCGGCTTCAGCCACTTTGGCCTTACAGGCAGGACACGCTTGTAAATGCGTTTTGAATTCAGTCAGTTCCACATCTGTTAACTCACCCGACATATAGTGCTCTATAACTTCTTGCTCAGGACAATTCATTCGGCTATTCCCTCGTCAATTCATTCGAACTGGCGTTCGAGCTGACGCAATCTGGATAACACCCGGCTTTTGGCAATATAAACCGCATTTCTCGACATCTTAAGCAGTTGAGCAACTTCATCAACGGGCGTTTCAGAAAGTGCATAAAGCTCAAAGGCTTCAAACACTTTCGAGTCGAGCTCGCGGCGAGCCTGCTCAAGACATTTCGTCAGAACCATCTGTCGCCATTGAGTCTCCCAGGAGTGTTTGATGCTGTGGTCATCTTGTATCAAGTCCCAGAACGATGTGCCTGTTGTCTTGTCCGCTACTAACCGTTCCAGAGGCTGATGGCCTCGCAAGTTGAGTATCACTCGCCTGGCTACTCCAAAAAGCCAATTACTTAGGCGACCCTTCTGTCGGTCATATTTCCCGTCCCGGAATGCTTTCAAAAACTCTACCATTGTTTCCTGAGCAGCGTCCTCTGCATCAGTTGCTGACAAGCCGAGGTGTCTGGCAAAGTTGACCACCACAGGACGGAAATGGTCGCAGAACCTGCGCCATACCTGCGCCTCATTAGAGGCTTTGAGCTCCTCCAGAACCTGGGTTGTGGTTACCCACTGCATCTTTTTATTTCTTTCTTAACTGACCTTAACACATTTCCCGATAAAGTGTAGTGGCAAGAAGATAATCTTGCAATGTTTTTGTTAAAAAGGCACCTCTCTCGACCTATGGGTACTGTGTGAACAGGGTAATAAAGCAGATTGCTCAGGGCTAAAGTATTTTTGCGCTTTCAGAGATGACGTATTAGTATTGCGTTGTGCTCAAGCGCTTACAGCTTTTTCGGTCGGTTGTTTTGCAGCAGGGGCGGTTTTGCCGACGTAGATGATTACGCCGGTGGGACATTTGTTCAAGGCCGTTTCAGTCTGCTCGGTGGGCTGGTATTTTTCGTAATCCAGCCGGGCTAAGTTATCTTCGACTCTGAATTGCTCGGTTTGTTTGCCACAGATACCACAGCCGATACAGCCGACTTTGCACATTGCTCGTGTTGTCTTGCCGGCCTCTTTACTGCTGCAGGCAACCGTCATCATATTTTCATAACTGAAGGGAATCATTTCAATTAGATTGCGCGGACAAGCTTTTGAGCAGGCCCCGCAGCCGGTACATTTCTCATAGTCAATGGTCGCCAGGCCGTCAACAATGCCAAGGGCGTCGAACTTGCAGGCGTAACAGCAATCGCCGAACCCGAGGCAGCCGAATTTGCAGGCCTGCACATTGGGTAATACGTTTGCGGCGGTGCAGGTCGGGATGCCTTGATATTTTCCGTAACAGCTTTTATCATCGTCGTGAGCACGGCAGTGTACGATTGGCCTTTTGAGGACGCCTGAATCGCTGATTTGCAGGCTCAATATTTCCGCGATTTTCCCTGACGTTTCCGGCCCGCCGGGCGCGCATTTTCCTATCAGCTCGGGCTTTTCCAGAACGGCCCTCGCGTATGAGCTGCACCCGGCAAAGCCGCAGGCGCCGCAGTCCAGGTGCGGCAGGGCCTCGTAGATTTGCTCTATTTTCGGGTCAACCTTGACCTTGAGTTTTTCGCTTGCTATCAAAAGTGCCACTGCGAAGCTGCTGCCCAGGGCCAGCATTGTTACCCCGGCCGGCCACGCACCTTGCCACAATTGATAAATATCAGCCAAATTCATTTTTTTCTTTTAGCCATAAAAGCACGAAGACACAAAAAAGTTTGAAGTGACTAAAGTGCCTAAAGTATGGATATCAGGAGAACAAGAAATCAGGATACAGGTTATCAGCAGAACAGGGTATCAGGAAAAACAACGCTACTTTGCAAAAGCTACGTAGTGCGAACCTGATGTCCTGATAACCTGATGCCCACTACCTGATAGTCTGATACACTGATAGCCTGAATCTTTAGCTCACTTTAGTCACTTTAGTTCACTTTAGGCACTTTAGCTCACTTTCTCATCTTATCATTCCTGCAAAACCCATAAATGCCAGAGCGAGTATCCCTGCGGTAATAAGTGTAATCGGTGCGCCCTTAAGGCAGTCCGGCACATCGGCCAGATTTAGATTTTCGCGGATACCGGCCATAATACAAATGGCCATAGTAAAGCCAATCCCCGCACCAAAGCTAAGTACCACTGCTTCGAGCAGGTTGTCAATCTCCCACAGGTTTATAAACAGACACAATCCCAGAATCGCACAGTTTGTAGTAATCAGCGGCAGGAATATGCCAAAGCTTTCGTACAGGGAGGGGAAAAACTTTCGCACATACATTTCCACAAGCTGAACGGCACCGGCAATAACTAATATGAAGCAGACATATCGCGTGACCTCCAGACCAAGTTTCATTAAAACCCAATGGTCAATCATCCACGTCAGCGTCCCGCTGAGAGTTACAACGAACGTTACCGCCATTCCCATACCGAAGGCCATATCGATTCTGCCGGATACGCCGAGGTAGGGGCAGATACCGAGAAACTTCGTGAACACAAGGTTGTTGACTATGACGATTGATATAAAGCCCATAATTAAAATGTTAAGCGTATCCATTATTTCACACCTCGTATTATGTCATTCCCGCGAAAGCGGGAATCCAGTTTTTTACCTTTTAATTTCTTCGTGCTTTCGTGGCTACTTTCCCTTAAGTTTGGAAAATTTGAACATTTGAATTTCGAATTTGTTTCGGATTTCGTATTTCGTATTTCGTATTTATTCTTTCATAATGCTTTGGCTTTACGTTTTTCGTTTTTTCTTGCTGATTATGTTCACCAATCCTAACAGCAGACCTAAAGTTATAAACGCTCCCACCGGCATACTCATCGCAACCCACGGCACAAACGCATCGGGCATCACCGGCACCTCGAATATCTCCCCTGTCGAGAGCAGCTCCCTGATGCCGGCTAAAACGCACAATGTTAATGTAAAGCCGACGCCCATTCCAAGTGCATCGATGATACTTACGATAAGGTTGTTTTTACTGGCACAGGCCTCAGCTCGACAAATAATGATGCAATTGACAATAATCAGCGGGACATACGGGCCAAGCGTCTCACTCATCACCGGCGTAAACGCCTTCAGGAACAAATCCGCTATAGTGACAAAGGTTGCTATCGTCAGGGTAAACATCAGGATTCGCAGGTGCGGCTTGAGAAGGTTGCGCATCAGGCTGACCACGATGTTGCTGCACAGCAATACAAAGATGACGCTAAGACCCATAGTCAAAGCCGGCTTGACCGCCGCCGTAACCGCCAGTGTCGGACACATTCCCAACAGAAGCCGAAAGACCGGATTTTCACGCCACAATCCGGCCAGCAGCGTTTGCTTATAAAGACCGGCGGCAACTTTTGTGTCATTTGCCATTGCCGATTAATCCTTTCTCTTGCATTTGCTTTTTAATCTGGGTTATGGAATTATTTATTATCTTGACCACTGCTTCGCTGCTCACGGTAGCGCCGCTTATGGCAACGATTTCGGAATCGATTTTTTTTACATCGCCGGTTTTTACAAGCTTCAGTTCTTCAACTGGCGCCCCTGCAAATTGATTGCGCCAGTTCGGCAATTTTATCTTGTCCCCGAAGCCGGGGGTTTCATTGCTTGCCAAAACATCGAAGCCTGCTATGCTTTGGAAATCCTTGTCAACAGCCACGACCAGCTCGATTTTGTCTTGAAAGCCTTGCCCAGCGGCGTTAAAACTCCAGCCGACACATTCGTCCGCATCCGACACGGCCTTGTAAACTTTAATCTTCTTTCTTTTACCTTTGGCCAATTCAATTTCGATTTCCGTGTCTATCTCGATGAAGTGTTTGGCCTCCGGCAGCAGAGCGGCAGTCAGGCGGTTAAGTTTATCGATTTTATTCTGCTCGATTCTCGGCGACCAGGCGGCGCTTGCTATCGCTATCAGCAGCCCGAAGAAGAACGATGAAACAATCAGCAGCCAGCTTTGTTGGATAAAATGTTTTATCTTAAGCATTATGAAACCTCTTTCGCCACAAAGGCACCACGACACTAAGATTTTAATTTGTCATTCCCGCGAAAGCGGGAATCCATTTTTTTACCTTTTAATTTCTTCGTGCCTTTGTGCCTTAGTGGCTACTTTTCCTTATGTTTCGAACATTTGAACATTCGAATTTTGAATTTGTTTCGAATTTCGAATTTTATTTCTTTCTTTGTGCCTTCGTGTCTCTGTGGCTAATTTTTTTCTACTTCAGCTTGCCTCCTGCCGGGACCAGCTTGCAGAACCTGTCAATCAACGGTGTTACAGCGTTCATTAGAAGAACAGCGTACATTACGCCTTCCGGGTATTCTCCGACAATTCTTATAAGCATTGTTATTGCCCCCACTCCGATTCCGAAAATCCACATTCCTTTGGTTGTCAAAGGAGCGGTAACGGGGTCGGTAGCAATAAAAAAGGCACACAGCAACATTGCCCCGCTGGTCAAGTGGAAGACCGGCTGGACATAGGCGTCGGAATCAATAAGATAGGCAATCGCAGCAAAGATAAAGGCAGATAACAAAACAGCCAACGGGAGAGATGGGTTTATTGTTCGTCTTATCAATAAATAGAGGCCGCCGATTAAAAGTGCGATGGCGCTGGTTTCGCCCAGACAGCCACCCACCTCGCCCGTGAATGTACTTTCGAACTGTGCGTTGCTATAGACGTCAGCACCCAATTTATTCTTTATGGCCAGTTTACTCCACCACAATGGCGTTGCCTGCGTCCTTGAGTGCATCATATTTTCCGGGGCAATTCTGGGCATCTTGGCATCGATTGTGGCCGGGACCGTCCAGCTTGTCATCATCATACCGAAAGAGGCAGTCAAAAAAGCTCTCCCAACCATAGCAGGATTGAAGACATTGGCGCCGAGTCCGCCAAAGACCATTTTTCCAATTGCAACGGCGAAAACGCTGCCGATTATGGCTGCCCAGATAGGCAAACTCGGCGGAAGAGACAGCGCAAGGATTATGCCGGTAACCACCGCACTGAGGTCGCCGAGGGAATTGGGCTT
Source organism: Phycisphaerae bacterium (assembly GCA_030601745.1). Taxonomy (GTDB): domain Bacteria; phylum Planctomycetota; class Phycisphaerae; order Sedimentisphaerales; family Anaerobacaceae; genus JAUVYQ01. Next base: position 55,312 of record JAUWBI010000005.1, on the reverse strand, counting down.
TTTGCGGATTAGATTACAAAGCCATTCGGTTGCCACTGCTGAGAAAACACAGGTGGGAATAAGGATAAGTGCATAGATGCGGAAGTAATAACCGGCTGCCGCCATAGCGGGGACTAAACCGATTATGACATCTATCATAACACTGCGGGTAGAAAGCGGCTTGCTGATATGCGGTGCAGACGAAACTGTTATATTTTCGAGCATTTAGCTTTTTCCTTCTTATTCTTTACCGCCGACCTCGCAAAGCCCACAGAGATAATATAGTGATTGGCAATTGGTAATTGGTGATTATTTAACCAATTAACTAATTAACCAATTAACTAATCAACTAATATCCTCTGCGGTTAATTTTTTATCCCGGCGAACTTTCCTTTTGCCCGGCAAGAAGGGTTTTGCCTGTTTTGATATATCCTGTCAGTTCTATATTGGCCGGGCAGACGTAACTGCAGCAGCTGCACTCCATACACGCATTGATATAATAGTTTTCTGCTACTTCCAGAAGATTATTTTTTACCGCATGGGCGATTTTCGTCGGGTTCAAATGCTCAGGACAAACTTCTAGGCATCTGCCGCAGCGAATACACGGTGTTTGTCGTCCTGCGAATTTGGCTGCGCCGATTTGTTTTTTTGTTAATACGGTTACAGCGCCGGTGGTTTTTGCAACAGGCGTTGTCAAATCGGCGATTGCTATTCCCATCATTGGTCCGCCAATGATGACCTTTACCACTTCCTCGGTCAATCCTCCACAGAATTCGATAAGCTCGGCAACCGATGTTCCTATCGGGACGTAGAAATTGCCGGGATTTGCAATTCCTTCTCCGGTAACGGTTACGACCCTGTGGGTCAGCGGCGAATCATAAATCACCGCTTCCGCTATCACCGCGACAGTGGCAACGTTAAGCACCACCACACCAATCATCGGCGGAATTCCGCCCGCGGGGACATCTTTTTTTAGAATCGCTTTTATAAGCTGCCTTTCACCGCCTTGTGGGTATTTTGTTTTAACCGGCACAACTTTGATGCCGTCACTGTCTGCACAGGTGTTCAGCGCCGCGTTCATCGCCTCTATCGCTTGCGGCTTGTTATCTTCGATGCCGACAAAGACCTTTGAGCAGCCGGACGCTCTTCTGGCAAGTTTGATTCCCGCGATGATTTGGTTCGTCCACTCAAGCATAATACGATAATCGCAGGTAATATACGGCTCGCACTCGCATCCGTTGATGACCAATGTCTCTTTTGGCAATCGCGGGTTTGGTTCTATCTTTACCCTCGTCGGGAAGCCGGCGCCACCCATACCGACGATACCCGCCTGACGGACGGCATCGCATATCTGTTCCGCTGAATAGCTGTTTTCATCGAAATCATCCTTTAACTTAAAGTCCGGCCGCTTTGGCGGATAGTGTGGTAACGCATCTATAACTACTGCCGGGCTTCGGCCTAAAACCGGGTGCGACTGCAGGGTGATTTCTTTTACTTTGCCGGTGATGGGAGAATGAACCGGTGCGGACACAAATGCGTCTGAGTCGCCGATCTTTTGACCTGCCTGCACCGTGTTTCCTTTTCTGGTCAGAGGCCGGCAAACAGCACCGGTATGCTGGCTGAGCATTATTGCAACTTGTTTGACGGCAGGGAAAGACTGTATCTTGCTTTCACTGGTAAGCGTTTTGCTTTCCGGAGGGTGGGTTCCGCCGGTAAAGGAAAATCTGCCTTTAGTGTCAATTCTCATATTTGAAAAATCCGTACTGTTTAGCCCCCAAGTTTACCTTGGGGGTCATTTAGCCCCGCGTTTTACGCGGGGTTTGTCATTCCCGCGAAAGCGGGAATCCAGGTATTTAGCCCCCAAATTTATTTGTGGGCTCGTTTAGCCGTCGCCGGCACGGCGACGCTCATATTTAGCCCCGCAATTTACTGCAGCGTTCACGTCATTGCGAGCATCGCGAAGCAATCTCAAAACAATCATTAATCAATAATCATTCATCAATAATCAGTCTCTAATTCACTATGATCCTGATATCTTGATACCCTAATCAAATAATTCTCTAATCCACTCTTCGATATTCTCTACCATATGCGGTATACCTATTTTCTCGGAGTGTCGTTCCGAAAGTTCTCTTCGCGACGATGCCTCGCTCGCTCCAATATCTTCTTAAGATCTGGTAGTTTTCCCCCCGATTCCTTAACTAACTCCTTAATTGTTTCGACCAATTTATTATCGACACTTACTATCCACCCGTTTTCTTGGATTTGCCCGTACTGTCTAACTATAATATCATTATGTTCACCATTATGGAACGTTCTGATTCGGAAACAACCTGTGCGATGCCGCGTAGTATCTGGGAGCCAGAACCACCGTAGTTTAGTGCTGTTGGCCAATCTACCAAGTAGCTTTTTGTCGGTAATCGTGGCTACAACCTCGCCATATTTTTCGGGATTGAGTATATAATACGTGATGACCACACTATCAGCCTCGGCTATTAGTTTTCGATAATAACTCGTACTTTTAAAGCAAACCCTCTGCCACAAGAAAAATACTATTGCTGCTGTAAGTATGGAAGCAAATAAAATAAGGGATTTGCGCTGACTGGACACCTCTGCTACTCCATATTAACGTCAATACACGTCCAGTTCCAAGGCATCGGAAACGTTATTTCATCCAGATTTCTGAAACTTCTTATCTTTTCAGTCACTTGTTATCTCCACGAGCAACGAGCAACGAACAACTAACAACGAAGATAAACGTTACTAACACAGCAAGCAGGAAGCTAAGGGCTGTTCTGGCCAAAATCGCTTCAAAAGCTGCTAAACAGCCAATAAAAACCAATATCGGCAGCAGGAACGCAACCACAGCTTTGAGAACCACCGAGGGGCCTTTAGTATTGCCCAGCTTCTGGTAAACCTCCCGGCAGTCATGCTTCTGGTTGCAGTCTTCGCAGAATTTTTGCTGGGTCATAGTTTTCACTACCCTATAAAATAAACAGAATTTATAATAGATATAGTTGAGATTTTCAAACAGAACTTTTCATAATTGCGGGCATAATTATGTCAAAAAAATTGGCCCTGCTAATATCAGCCGTTATATTCTGCCTCTGCACCGGCTGTGCGGTCAACCCTATAACCGGCGAAAAACGCCTTATGATGATTTCGGTACAGCAGGATTTTGAAATAGGGCGCCAATATGCTCCTGAAGTTGAAAAGGAAATGGGCGGCAGAATTGACAATAAAAGTGTGCAAAACTACATTGACAGTGTCGGCCAAAGAATTGCTCGCGTTAGCCACAAGCCCTATTGGGACTATCACTTCGTCGCATTGAATCATAAATCGATTAATGCCTTCACTCTGCCCGGCGGGTATATTTTTATCACAAAGGGGATGCTAAAAAAGCTGACAACCGAGGCGCAGCTTGCAGGCATATTGGCACACGAGATAGTGCACGTCGTCGCAAGGCACTACGCAGCCGCTGCCAGCCGCGAAACCAGCGAGTCGGGAATAATGGTTTTAGCTGCTGCCCTGAGTGGTGCGAAAGTACCGGCGGGTGCTTTAAGGGCGGCAGACCTCGCTCGACAAATTATTGGCCTTCGATATAGCAGAAAGGACGAGAGAGAGGCTGATTTGGCAGGTCTCGATTATATGGTCGCCGCCGGCTACAATCCTTATGGCACGATTGAGTCTATGAAAATGCTTGAGCGGGAGGATGCGGTCAGGCCGGTTGAGTTCTTCTCAACGCACCCGGACCCGCAAAATCGGCTGGTATATTTGAGGGGAAGGATTCAAACGAGGTACGGTACCTTTGGCGGGTTGAGAATCGGAAAGGAAGATTATCGCAAGTTTGTCCTGGAACCGTTAGCAAAATTAAAAGATTCAAAAAAGCCCGACTAAATACTTGTCGGCTCGATCTGTGCCATCTGCAGAATCCTGCCGGGCTCTTCCGGCATAGCCGTCCGCGCCGAAAGATAAGCTGATTCAATGACCGCCATATTCTTCAGGTTCTCTCTGCCGCTGCTGCAGAGCTTGTTTTCATCCGGCGACAATATACTTAGAGAAAAATTTTCCAGTAGGGCTGTATACCAGCCGAGCTCGTCGTCGTCGTATTCCCATTCCTCGCTTCTCTGCCCAAGCCCATCGCTGACGGTAAGTTGCTTATTGCTGACGGTCAAAATTTTATCTTTGCCGTAGACTTTCAAAAGTTTCTGTCCTGGCCCAAAGGCCTTGCTCGCTATCAGATTGCCGATAAGAGTGTCGCTAAACTTCATCGTTACAACAGCGGTATCTTCTGTCAAATAGAGCCGCTGTTGTCTATCTGCCGCCTGGTTTGTGTTTAATGAATAAACCTGCTCTGGCGTGGGAAAGTTCCAGATTATCTGGTCGATTATCTCGTAACAGTTGCGCAGCAGCACTCCGCCGCCGGCCAGTTTCGGGTCAGTCTGCCAGGCAGGCTGGGTTCCCAAACGCACACTATTGTGTTTGGGGTCCCGGTGCGGCTGGTCGCCAACATTGCAAAAGGCGGTTATCAGAAAAACTTGTTCAATCCGGCCTTGTTGCAAAAACTGGCGAAAAGCGAGAAAACTTTGGGCGAACCGACTGGGATTGGCAACGGCAAATTTGATGTTTTCATCTTCGGCCAGCCGGACAAACTCCGCCGCCTCTTCAAAATTCCTCGCCGCCGGTGCCAGCTTGAGTATATTGAATTTCTTCTTCATCGCCGCTCGAACTTGCTTCTCGCAGCTATACATACCAGCGGCAACCAGCAGACAGCCGTTGTCTCCGCGCAAGCTTGTCCTCGACTCCGACCGGGGGCGGGAATCCATTGCTGTTATTAGCTGCCGGTAATCGTCATAGGCCGCACATTTGTATTCCGCGGCGACTCTTTCGGCGAGCGTGCTGTCTTTGTCGGCGACGGCCGCAATCTCGAAATAATCAATTTTCGAGGCCGCTTCGAGCAGGAGCCGGCCCTGGTCATTGAGGCCGAGTACCGCGGTTTTTAATTTACCTTCGCTCATCTTATACAATGCCCCCAAATTTGCCTTTCACTTTGTAATCTGCAACACAATTCTCTGCTCGGCTGATTTTACATTCCACTTGCGAAAAAGTAACCATAAAAACCGGCTATTTTTATGCAAAATAACACGCCTTTAGAACGGATATTCGAATAGGAGGGAAAATCAAAAATCAAAGATTAAAAAGCAAAATTGGATTCTCGATGCTGGATGCTCGATGCTCGATGAACTATGAACTACGAACTACGAACTAATTTACTTGACGGGAATTGCGGGTTTGGGTATTATATAGTGTGAAAAAGGAAGTAGTATTTGCTGGAAGCTCGTAAAGAAGGTGAAATATAAACGGAGGTAATATTATGGCTATGGAGTTTAAAAAATGGTTTTGCCTGGATAAGCGGGATAGCTTCACGATTGATGCCAAGGTGAACCCTGACGATGCAAAGTTTTATTTTGGACGAGATGAAAAGTTTGAGAACATTAAGGCACAGTTGAGGCGTTCGTTTGTAGAGCCAGGGGTGCCGAAGATGATAATTTTTGGTTCTTATGGTTCTGGAAAGACACAGACGTTGTATCATATTAAACATGTCTTGCTAAATGATAAGCCAGAGGCATGTAAAGAGGAACCTCTAATACTGCACCTTGATCTTGAAATGCATAGCAAGTCAGATTGTAGTGATTGGCATGTTCAAATTTTGGAAACATTAGGAAAAGAAGTTGTTTCGCAATGGATGGATCACCTTTTTGATAGCGTTCAAAATCTAGATAATGAACTGAAAAGCGTTTTTCGGGACAACAATTTAGCGGAAGCTACAAAAAATTTAAGAGCAGGTGGTGAGATTGCGCACCTTACTTGGAGATGGCTTTGTGGGAGGAAAATGACAACATCGGAACTGGAGCGATTACGAGTGACGAGAAGTCTCGGGGATATTGGAGCAGGGGACATGGTAAAGACCTTGATAGGGATTGGACGACTGGCTGAGCGTAACGGGAAAAGACTAATATTCCTAATGGACGAGGCAGAGCACTTCACAAGAATTAAGACAGGTGACCAATCTGAATCAATTCATACCTATTTAAGAAAGTTATCCGAGCCTTGGAATGCATCATTGGGCTTCATCTTATCAGCATATGCACTGACAAGGGATGACATGGCAGAGATTATTGTTAGATCTGACATACGGACACGCATAGGAGAAAATAACTTCATTGAGATTCCTCCTCTACCTTCCGTTAAAGATATACAGATATTCTTGAAAGAACTTTTAAAGCAACTAATTAAGCAAAAAGAAGCAGAGAAGAAGATTCAAGACGAATCTCTTTCAGTGAGGCTCGAAACCTATCCGTTTACGACAGAGGCTTTTGATACGTTGTGTGAGTTTGCTTCGCAGGACCTAATAAAAGCTCTCCCTCGAAACCTAATAAAGGCTGTAAATGAATGTGCAATCTCGGCCTGGTACGAGAGAAAGCATATCATTGGACTGAATATTATCAATGAGGTCGCTCCTCTTGTGTTTGGATAATTGTGATGAAGAAGTTTACGGTGAAACCTAAACTAAGCCACACCAGGCGCATCCTTATCGGGAATCAAGATGAGGGGCAAGAGCATATCTTCCTCGGCCAGCTTGCTGAAGCAGGTCAATTGGTTAAGGTTGATTTTGACCTTGCGATTCCTCATGTGGTTGGCATCTTTGGCAAAAGGGGGTCTGGAAAGTCTTATAGCTTAGGGAGTTTCCTTGAGGGGCTCTGTACTAAGGAGAGCAGGACGAGCATCTCCACAATTAGTAAGACTCAGGCGGCCCTGCTATTTGATACGTTGGGTATCTTCCAGTGGTTAAATGTCCCTCTATCGCCCGATTCAGATAGCGAAGTCATTAGGAAGCAAGCTCTTATCCATAGGGGATGGCAGATTCGGAGTGAGCCTCTCGATGTCCAAATCTGGGCACCGAGGGGAATGGAACGCTCCGCCAGACAATACAACGAGTTCACTATTAACTGCGCGGATTTTACCGCTTCCGACTGGGGCTATCTCTTTGGTTGGGACATCGTTCAAGACAAAATGGGCCAGCTTCTCAATGAGACGTATGAAAAAGTTGTGAACGAGGGCTGGACGGACGGCCGGTCTAACTATTGCCCTAAGCCACGCTACGGCATCGAGGACCTAATAGAGTGTGTTCAGGGTGATACAGGGATTTCAGCGGACTACCACAGAGAAACGATAAGAGCCGTCCGCCAACAACTGAGTGTCTACCGGCGCAACCCGCTGTTTCAGCCAAAACGGAAGACTCCAACCGGTTTGGAGCGGAGGAATATCAAAGCCGAAGGGTCGGAAGATGAGGGACTCGGTGCGGAGTGTCGGGAGGGAGCATCGTTGATTTCGCTCCTAAAACCAGGCCAACTTAGTGTATTGCTTCTGCACAAGATGTCCGATGACCTGCGGTTTGTTGTTATCGTCTCCCTGATCCGCAAGATTATGCAAGCCCGCATTGAGACTTCCGAAATGGAGAAAAACCTGCGTATCTTGCCAAACCTGACGGATGATGAAAGAAATACAATCCGGAAGAAAATCAGTGAGGGGATTCCGCCTGCTTGGATTGTTGCCGACGAGGCTCAGAATTTTCTCCCTTCAGAACGGAAAACGACGGCAACCGATGTTTTGATCAGGCTTGTTCGAGAAGGCAGAAACTCTGGGCTTTCTTTTATGTTAACCACCCAGCAGCCATCGGCCATTGATCAGCGAATCCTTGCCCAGATCGACACGCTCATAATCCACAAACTGACTGTCCAAGGTGATATTGAGCACATAAAGCGCAATATGAAATCGGTATGGCCGAAAGAAGTAAAGTACGGCAATAATGTCCTATCTTTTAATGATCTGTTGAGGTCTTTGGATATTGGCCAGGCTATCGTTTCTAATACTGAGGCGGACAGAACTTTTATTATGGATATTCGGCCCCGGGTAAGCGTACATGGAGGATTTGCGTTCTAATGGGATTCATTCGAGTATTTGTTAATCCTCGACGTTCAATGCAAAGAGTGGGTTTTATAAAACACTTGTTATGGCACGCGTCCAAATCCGCAACCAACAGCATTTCCAACTTGGGTAATGAGTTGATTACTGCGGTTTCACGGAAAGTTTCTGTTGGATTAACGCCGCAACTTCAAGAATACATAAAAAAATCCCTTACGAGTTCCCAGTACGAAAATCTTCGAGCTGCGGCCCTCAAAGCTAGTGAAGAAACCTCTGACAATCTGAAAGTTCAAGTTGAGATTCAAGATGTCTATTTAGCTGACTCTAATATTCCTTCACATAGGGGGAGATTAGTTAGCGATGATTGGAACAGGTATGTGTATTTAGCACTCGATCTGGGACTGTTGCGTAAAGGTACTTATTCCCTTCTAGTTAGAGGGCAAGCTTTACTCTCACTTGTAAGCGAGGATGAAAAAAACGCGTTTAATATTTCTGGGGATACTTCTTACCAAGAAAGAGCAAATCCCTTTTTTTTGACCGTCCAACAGAAGATCCTGCTGCTTTTCTCATTTGTTGAAGGGGATGGGGATGTATTAAGGCGGCTTTATCCGAAAGTACTAGGAATTACTGAAGGGTTCATAGACAAAGAGTGTGGCGAATATCTTCCAGAAATATATCGTATCATTTCTAAGGAGTATAGACCAAAAACAAGAAGTGGAGATGATCTTCAGAGAGTTCAGAAGCTGCTTGATACGGCAGCGAAGATCGAAGCGGTGAAAGAGAAGTCTGCTCCGGGTGGGAAAAATCCTAGAGAGCATGCTATAACCATAAGGCTCGAACCCTTTGTGGACATCGGCCTCCTTGGTAAACCCAACCCTTTTGCCTACCAGTATCAGATAACCGATGCTACAAAAACATTTTTCGAGGCACTTATAAATTCGGAAAGTATTGACCACTTCCTTCAGCATTCTTTCTTTAATTCGGCAAATAAAGCTCTCGTACTCAATGGTGAGCACAAAATAGATAGAGAAACGATGCTATCCACAATTCAGAAAGCCTACATCGTACTTAAAAGTCCACTTGGATACGCTCCAATATTAGAGGTGTGCCTTCTTGCGGGGATATATTCCATAACAGAAAGAGGCACTTATTTTGAACTCGCCGAATGTATTGATATGCTTAAGTCCCTTCAGAAAGAAAGACCGGAACTGGTAAGATTTAATGTGGACCGTTGGGGGGCTCTGGCCTTTGTGAAATTCACTGTGGGTAAAGATGGCTAAAAAGAAAAAACTCAGTTACGAAGATTTTTATAAAAGATCCATTTTGAAATTACGGAATGTCTCAAAATCAAGTGGTATCCATTGCGTTTTTAGTGGTTTTAATGAAGCATTCCGTGAATATTATGGCGAGGACCCCGTAAAGGTAACACAGGAACTTGCTAGCAAAGGCAAGATAGAAATCAGACCAGTGAAAAGGGGTGTTATGATTTACCTGCCAGGGGAGGCACCAAAATCAAGAGCTGACGTGGGAAGGACAGCTTTGTCGAAAATCCTCAATGAGCCATCCGAGCACGAGCAAGCCTTGGTCGAAAAGGTTCTTAGTGAAGTTTCGCCAGAGGGTACTAAAAAATTTCCCGAAGATTTTCTTAGAGGTTGTGTGGAAGATGAAGACATGCGCAAGATAATGGTGTCTGGGACTCAACTTCAGCTTGATCCAAATTCCCAAACTATGATTGTTTCCCCAAAGCGGCATTTTCGCTACAAAGCAAAGAATCGACCAGAAGCCAAATACGTTATTTATGCCCACAGGATTGGAGAGAAGAAGATTACAATTCCGAACGATAACAAAGCTGTATTTAAAGCTGTTACAAGCTATGAGAAATACTGTCGGCATATAAAGGATCAATGCTTCGCTCTCTTTCTTAAGCATACGAATGATGAGGAAATGGCCGAGCTTCTTACAAAAGAAACTGGGCAAAAGCTAGATCTTAGAGCCTAGAGCAAACTTTAAGTTTATCTTTTTTCCTTTTCAATTGGGGATTCACTATTAACGATTGACGATTTGTGATTGACGATTTACTTCGCCATTTGGTTGTTTCTCCATAGGCATTGTTATAGCCAGATTCAGGACAATAGTACCATCAAGAGTGGGAAAAGGCAATTGTTTTTTGCAAGCGCAAAAACAGCTTCTACCGCGTAGGCACCGCCGCTGGCGTCTGGGGGCAAGGCCCCTCAAATGCTCCGGAATCAGCGAATGAAAATTTATAGGCAATCGCTTCTTTAGAAAAAAAGCCCTCCCCTAATATGGGCTCCACACCCGAAGAGCCGCTATGGAAGGGCTTGTAGAAAATCAATAATACCAGCCAGACATAAGAATGTCAACAAAAAAAATGACAAATCTGCAAATTTCCTGCAAATTTCAATCAAAAACGCGGGTAGTTAGAAGTAAAAATCGGAAAATTTAAAAAAATCTTAACTTCTTTTCTCACATCGAGTTACGAGAATCGGGAATCGAGAATCGAGCACTATTTTCGACTCAAACGCGCAGGTTCGTCCTTTTATAGAGGGAGTGGTACCATTTAACCAATGAACCAATATCGAAGATCCGGCGCCCGTTGTGCTGAAAGTCCGGCCCCTGGACAGATTGGACGGAGTCAATTACCAATAACCAATGAACCAGTTAACCACTCACAAGCATCAAGAATCCAGTTATTTACGTGCCTATAAGGCACCTCTACATCTGTCGAGAACGCTCTACAAATCGACCTTTTTATGCAAAACAAAGCCAATTTCCGAAAAAGTCAAATGAACGTAAAGTCTTTTCATACAGTGGCTTATGAAAATAAATCCAATTGGACACTTGGTAAAAACAAACCCAAACAAAGCCAATCAAAGCCAATTTCCGAAAAGCACAAATGAATGTAAACTCACTTATAGCAAAGGATTACAGAAAATAGGATGATTTCGCAGTCCAAAAAAACAAAGCCAAAACAAAGCCAATTTGCTGGATACTCAAATGAACGTAAGTTCTATTTTAACAAAGGATTATGAAAATGTACCACTTCGCAGACGCCGGGAAAACAAACCCAATCAAACCCAATCTCAAGAATGCTCAAGCAGCCGTTGCTTACGACCGAAAGGCCGACACGAGCCACTGGTCACATTATGTTCTTATTCGCCATTTCGCCGAGGTTGTCAAGGCACAATTGCGACCATGTCTCGAGAGTATCTCGGACTTCGTGCAGCTCGGCAGGTGTCATAAAGGCCATCTGGGTAATCATCTGTTCTCGCTTGTTGACCTTTGGGGCATCCAAAATCCAGTAGTGGACTATTCCGAGATGCACACTTCCGACCTCGTTGGAATCGTCATTGAGCAGAGCAACAATACGGTCGCTGTATGTCGTTTCTACGGACACTTCCTCGGCTACCTCACGCTCAACGGCTGTGAGGTAGGTCTCGCGGAAATTTGCGTTGAATAAGGGCATGTCATCAGTAGGGTTTATATGGCCGCCTATGCCGATGGACCTGTTCCCGATGAGCCGTGTTTCTCCCGCTCGCGTCCCCCTGACGTAGTTAAGGTACTTGCCGTCACAAGCCATTATTACGTAGGGAATGATTTGCTTATAGGAGGGGTCTTTTTCGGCTTGCGACCTCGGCATAAAACAGGGAACGCCCTGAGCAAAGATTTTGGGGAGATACCGGTCCACGTCCAATGTGAGCCCCTGGAACATCCCTACCTGCTCAAGGACCTTTCGCTCGACAACAAGTACCTGTTCTTTCTGGGCCATGCGGTCACTCCTTGAGCATCTTTCACCTTCCGTATCTGCCTACGGTTATGAGATTGCCACGCTCGGCTGCGTCTCGCTCGCAATGACATTACAAACGGTTATTCTTATTTGGTATGATGAAGTGGTCGGGCACAGGAAATGCCGAGCATAAAAGCAGAACCTCTTTTCCGACCTCTTCGATTACCGACTCATTGTCAATATTTTCAGCCACTTTATTTATAAAGGAGGCAATTTGCTCGGCCTCCGGCTCCTTCATTCCGCGAGTGGTAATTGCTGGCGTTCCCATACGCAGTCCGCTGGGGTTAGATGGATGAGCCGGGTCTAAAGGTGTAGTGTTATAATTAGTAACAATTCTTGCCCTGTCGAGGGCCTTTGCCAGTTTTTTGCCGGGGATATTTTTATTTCGCAGGTCGATTAAGATTAGATGATTGTCGGTTCCGCCGGATGAAAGGTTGAACCCGTATTCGAGCAGCTTCTCGGCGAGAGCTTTTGCGTTTTTGACTATCTGCTTTGCGTAGGCGACGAACTCCGGCGTATCAGCTTCAGCCATTGCTACGGCGATGGCGGTTAATGTGTGCATATGCGGGCCGCCCTGCAGACCCGGAAAGACGGCTTTGTCCACATTTTCTGCGTGTTCTGCTTTGCAAAGTAACATTCCGCCGCGGGGCCCCCGCAGAGTCTTGTGCGTCGTGGTTGATACAATGTCGGCGTATGGCACCGGACTTTTGTGTATTCCGGCTACAACAAGACCTGCGATGTGGGCAATATCACTGACGTGATATGCACCTACCTCTTTAGCTATCTGTCCGAATATTTCAAAGTCAATCTCGCGAGGATATGCCGTGGCGCCGGAGATGATGATTTTGGGTTTGTGTTTTTTTGCGAGCTCTTCAATCTGGTTATAGTCAAATCTGCCGGTGTCGGGGTTGACTGTATATTGGACGGAATTAAATACTTTGCTTGTTACGCTGACTTTCCAGCCGTGGGTGAGGTGTCCGCCGTGTGGAAGAGACAGGCCCATAATCATATCGCCGGGTTCAACGAGAGCCAGATATGCTGCCAGGTTGGCCACCGAGCCGGAGTAGGGCTGGACGTTTGCGTGGTCGGCCTTGAACAACTTTTTTGCCCGGTCCTGGGCCATTTTTTCGATAAGGTCGGTTACCTGCTGGCCTTCGTAGTATCGCCTGTTGGGGTAGCCTTCGGCATATTTGTTTGTAAGACAGCTTCCGCTGGCCAACATTACGGCCCTGGAGACGTAGTTTTCCGAGGGGATAAGGCGAACTGAGCCGCTTTCGCGTGCCCTTTCCTGCCTTACAAGCTCGTAAATTTGCGGGTCATACAGCTCAAGAGCATTTACCATATTAGTTCTCCATAAACTTGTATCTGGTGTTTCGTATCTCGCGTCCAGCTTCAAGAAATACGCTTCAGGGTATATATCACAGCTTCACTTTTTATACAAGTTTTTATTTGTTGACAAATTTGAGCGGCGGATTAGGATAAGCGGGTTAAATGAGGCATTAGACAAAGGAACCGGTTAAAAGGTATGGAAGAAAAAGGTATAGGAGAGTCTATTAAGGCGGCGGTTTTTTTTGAAAGAGCCCGAAAGGTAGCGGAGACAAATAATTTCGATTACGCTATCGATATGTACCTTGAGGGTCTGCGATGCACCCCAGAGGCGCTGCAGCACGGGCATATACCGCTTCACGAATTGGCGCTGGTCAGACAGGGAAAAGGCGGCAAGAAGCCCTCAATGATGGAAAGAATGAAGCGTCTGCGAGGTAAAACACCGCTTGAGCAGATGCTTAACGCCGAGTACCTTTTCGCCAAGGACCCCGGCCATTTGCCTTATGCCGAGCATATACTAAAGGCTGCGGTGGCAGGCGATTACAAGCAGACGGCCAAGTGGATTGCTGATTTGGTGTTTCAGGGAAATAATGCTGCCCGGAAACCATCTTTACAAACATATATCCTGTTAAAAGATTCGTACAAAACCATTGGCGAATTCGACAGAGCGATTATAGCGTGCCAACATGCCTCGCGGCTTAAGCCGGAGGACGGCGACTTGGCGGATGAGTTTAAGAACCTCACAGCCGAGCTGACTGTTGTTAGAGGCAAGTATGACCAGGAGGGTGACTTCAGGCAGTCCATCAAGGACCGTGAGGCGCAGGAAAAACTTCACGCGCAGGAGGGTGTTGTCAAGACGGAGGATTACCGGATGTTGGCGGTTGAAGAGGCCAGAAGAGCACTGTCCGAGGACCCAAATCTGCCGAAGCACATATTTAATTTGGCGCAGGCGCTGTCGGATTTGCGAAACGACGAGGCGGAGAATGAGGCGATAGAGCTGCTGGAAAATGCGTATAAAAGTAAAAGCGATTTTAGCTTTAAGCAGCGGGCAGGGCTGTTCAGAATAAAACAGCTCAAACGCAAAGAAAGAGCGGCAAAAGCAGCTCTTGAAACTGAGCCGGATGAGGCGCAGGCCAAGGCCGAGGTCGCAGACTTGTCGGCGCAACTAAACAGCACGGAATTAGAGCATTACCGGCTTTGTGTGGAGAACTATCCGACCGACCTGCAGGCCAAGTACGAATATGGTGTTCGTTTGGTTCGGAATAAACGGTATGACGATGCGATACCTTTGTTCCAGGAGGCGCAAAAAGACCCGAGACGAAAGATTTCATCGATGGATAAAATTGGCTACTGCTTTTATATGAAGGGCTGGTTTGCAGATGCAATCGATGTTTTTGGCCGGGCGATAGAGGCCTACGAGATAAAAGATGATGGTGTCGCCAAAGAATTGCGGTACAATCTGGCTTGCTCTTATGAGCAGAAGGGTGATACGGAAAAGGCGCTGGAGATTTTTCGCAAGATTGCTCAGCTTGATTTTGGATACAAAGATGTCCGCCAGCGAGTAGATAAGTTAAGGGAAGCACAGGCGCAATAAGGGACGTTTAGAAACCCAACCAGCAGGATTTTCAGGAGAATACGGTGGCACATTCGTTATCAGCCAAAAAAAGAGTGAAACAAAATACCAAAAGAAGGACGATTAATCGCGCCCGTAAAAGCCAGATAAAGACACAAATTAAGCATTTTGAGACGGCTTTGAGCAGCGGTGACGTAGAGGCGGCGAGCGAACAATACCGGCTTGTCGGCCAGAGATTGGACAAAACCGCAGCTACCAGCACAATGCATAAAAGAACAGTCGCACGAAAAAAATCACGTCTTGCCAAGCGCCTTAACAGCCTTAAGGCGAAAAAGGGGTAACTGCTCTTTTCGTTGTGCGTTGCGCGTGATACGTCGGGAGTTACGCAATACGATCCTGGATTTCCCAGGGACGTCTTCGCTTCGCGAAGCCGCCGCTTATCTCCAAGGTTAGGGCAGGACCATGCTTGGTAAGAAGGTATTCCTTACAGGGTTTTTTCTTGGGCTATTTGTCGCCGATGTAGTATCGGGCGCAAACACGAATCTTAATGCGGCAATTAACTTCTCCGGCATCAAGTCTCCTATCGTCCTGCGGGGTGATTCTCGTACCGCCTACCGTGACCCGGCTGGGCTCTATCACGCTGGAACATTTTATCTGTTTTACACGCTCGTGCGAACGCAAGCCGATGGGCGAATCTATTCTTACACGGCCGTCAGCACATCTCGCGATTTGCAGGACTTCTCGACGCCCAGAATCATCACACCGAAGGGACAGCACCTGAACTTCTCAAGTCCGGGCAATGTGGTACGTTTCGCCGACGTTTGGGTTCTGTGCCTGCAGAGCTATCCACGCCTGAACTATCGGCGGGGTGAGAAGCTGCGCTGGGCCAACGAGAACGCCCGTTTGTTTATCATGCGGAGCAAGAACCTGCTGCACTGGAGCGAACCCGAGCTGCTGCGTGTGAAGGGCCCGGACGCAGCAGTGGAGCAGATGGGGCGAATGATAGACCCGTACCTTATTGAAGACAAGAATGAGCCCGGCAAGTGGTGGTGCTTTTACAAACAACACGGGGTGAGTCTTTCGTGGTCTTACGACCTCGAGAATTGGACTTATTTCGGGCGCGCCGATAGTGGTGAAAATGTGTGCGTTCTCGTTGATGGTGACGAATATGTGCTCTTTCATTCTCCCGGCAATGGCATCGGAGTCAAACGCTCGAAGGATTTGAAACAATGGCGTGATGTCAACGGTCTAATCACACTCGGCCAGCAGCAGTGGCCCTGGGCGGAAAACAGAATTACCGCGGGAGTTGTGCTGGATTTACGAAAAGAACCTCGCATCGGAAAATACCTGATGTTTTTTCATGGTGGCGGCCCAGGAAAGAAGAAGACCCAGGATAACGTGGATGCCAATTGCTCTTTAGGGATTGCATGGAGTGATGACCTAAAGAACTGGAGCTGGCCCGGAAAAGCTCCTGTCCCACAGGGCGCTGCAGCGGACGCAAAGAATTGGCGCCGCTGAGCGGGAAACTTCAAATTGCGGCAAGCCTTACTTGTTCACCGACCGAAGAGTTGATATAGTAGATTGCGGTTTTGACGACCAGCGGTATTAGGAGTTAAACGATGATGAGAAAGGATAGTTAGATGGGAAGGGTAATGGAGAAAAAAAGCAGACTATCAGTTTTGTTGATATTTTCAGTGTGCTTTGTAATCTGCCCGGCTGCGATTGGGGCTGAGGAGTTTGAAGACCCGTTGGGTCAATATAATGTGGTTTGGGAGACGCCGAGCAGGGATTCGTCCGGGTCGATGCCGATAGGTAACGGTAACATCGGTCTGAACGTCTGGGTCGAGGAAGGCGGCGACCTTCTGTTTTATATTAGTAAGACCGATGCGTGGAGCGAGAACGCTCGCTTACTCAAACTCGGGATGATGCGAGTAAAACTCTTGCCGAATCCCTTTGAAAAGACAATGCCGTTCAGGCAAATTCTGAAGCTGCGCCAGGGGGAGATTGAGATAACAGCCGGGCCGGCAGAACGAAAGGTAACGCTGCGCGTATGGGTGGACGCCAATCAGCAGGTCATACGTGTTGAAGCCGAGGGTAAGCAGAACTTCAATCTTGAGACGCACCTTGAGGTATGGCGCACGAGTGAGCGGGAACTCAAGGGAAACGAAGCGAACAGCGCCCGCGGGCTAACTCGTAACGACAAGAATGATTATCCAATCATCGTTTATCCCGACACTATTGTACCCGCCAAAGACAACCGCATTGTATGGTATCATCGAAATGAGAAGTCGTGCTATCCAATAACGCTAAAGAATCAACACCTCGGGGAGCTGATAGCCAAATATCCTGACCCGCTTATGGGCCGGACATTCGGCGGATGTATCAAAGGCGAGGGTCTGAAAGCTGTTGACAATGAGACTCTGAAATCGGCCAAGGCGAGTAAACGTTTTGTGGTTTCGATTTATCCTCTGACGTCCCAGACCGAAACCAGCGGGGCCTGGTTGAGAGTGCTCGAAAAACAGATAAGGACGGTCGAGGCGATAGATTTAGAGACCGCGCGTGCGGCACACAGGAAATGGTGGGACGAGTTCTGGAACCGAAGCTGGATTTTCGTCAGCGGGGCAGAAGATGCTGAGACAGTCACGCGCGGCTACACCTTGCAGCGTTGGATTAATGCGTGCGGGGGCAGAGGGGCTTATCCCATCAAGTTCAACGGCTCAATCTTTACGGTCGATGCCCAGGTGGGTAAGGAGCATTTTGATGGTGATTATCGACGCTGGGGCGGGATGTTTTGGTGGCAAAACACGCGACTTCCGTACTGGTCTATGCCGGCATCGGGAGACTTCGACCTGATGCAGCCGCTATTCCGGATGTACAATAATGTCCTTGGCCTGTGCAGGGACAAGACAAAGATTTACTATAAGCACGATGGCGCTTTCTTTCCGGAGACGATGTACTTCTGGGGTACGAATGGAAATTGCGATTACGGGTGGGGACATAAAGGGCCTGAAACGATTAACCGGTATATCCGGCGGGAATGGCAGGGCGGAATCGAATTAACCGCGATGATGCTGGATTATTATGCGATTACGCAAGATAAGGAGTTTCTGCGTGATACGCTACTGCCTCTGGCCGAGGCGACCACCACTTTCTACGACCAGCACTGGGAGCGGGACGAGGGGGGCAAGATTCGCTTCGAGCCGTCCCAGTCGTTAGAGACGTGGTGGGAGTGCGTTAATCCGCTGCCGGAGGTTGCGGGGCTCAGGTATGTGCTCAGTCGGCTGCTGGAACTGCCGGCGGATTTGACGACGAGGGCGCAGCGTAAGTCGTGGAAGAAGATGCTGGCGGAGCTGCCGGCACTGCCGATGAAAGAAGAGAATAGCAAACGTTTTATACTGCCGGCGGAGAAATATAACATGAAGCGAAATCAGGAAAATCCTGAGCTGTACGCCATTTTTCCGTATCGGCTTTTTGGGATTGGCAAGGCGGATGTGGAGGTTGCTCTTGAGACATATAACCGTCGGGTGCACAAAGGGACGGGAGGTTGGTATCAGACGGCAATCCAGGCGGCGTATCTTGGCTTGACGGGGGACGCGTCGAAATTTGTGACGAAGAATTTCTCAACCAAACACGGCGGCAGCCGGTTCCCCGCCTTCTGGGGGCCGAACTACGATTGGATTCCTGACCAAGACCACGGCAGCGTTGCGATGACAGCGCTGCAACGAATGTTGATACAAACCGAGGGCAGAAAAATACTGCTGTTCGGCGCCTGGCCGAAAGAATGGGACGTTGAATTCAAGCTGCACGCACCTATGAACACAACGGTGGAAGGCGTGTATCGGGACGGTAAAGTCCGGCAGTTGCAAGTAACACCGCGGTGGCGGGCAAAGGACGTGGTGAAAATAGAGCCGCAGTGACCTCACAAAAGGTATTCGGGCCGCACGAACAAGTCCCGGCCCGCTCGTTTAATTTCAGATAAATACGGCGCTTAGTCGATATAGAAATCGATTGGGCGCTTTCTTGTTTTTTTGCAGGTTGTCAAATGGCGGAAATTTTCAAAAGAAAAATCGTTAAGTTATTGAAGCACGCCGATTACGCACCGCTGAAACTTTCACAATTAGCCAAAGCGTTAGGTGTAAGCTCGGAAGATTATGCGCAGTTCAAATCGGCTTTTGAGGAGCTTCGTCGGGCCGGACACGTGGTAGTGGGTGCGAGGAATTTGATTAGCCTGCCGTCAATGTCGGGGCGAATTATAGGGACATTCAGGGCAAATCCTAAAGGATTTGGGTTCATAACGCCTCTTGAACCCCATTTGCACGGTGATTTATTTGTACCGCCGAATGAAACAGGCGAGGCAATGACCGGTGATATCGTTGCCGCCAAGGTTGTAAAAAAAGGTAAACGCGGCGGACAGATGCGGTACAGCGGCAAAGTGGTCGAGATTCTTGAACGGGCACAAAATAGATTTGTCGGAACTTTATTAAAAGGGCCCGATGGATGGATTGTTCAGCC
The DNA here is from genome assembly GCA_030601745.1 of Phycisphaerae bacterium. GTDB lineage: Bacteria > Planctomycetota > Phycisphaerae > Sedimentisphaerales > Anaerobacaceae > JAUVYQ01. The sequence continues at coordinate 36,131 of JAUWBI010000005.1, read as the reverse complement.
GGACGGGACAGCCTTTGTCGAGCCGATTTCTGTTGACGATGTCGGCGCAAAAGGGGCCAGGCAGAAAGATAAAGTTGTGGTTGAAATACTTTCGTATCCGACGGAAAAATATCTGGCGCGCGGCGTAATTATCGAGGTGCTGGGCAAAGCGGGGCGATATGAAAGCGAGATAAAGTCGATAATCCGCCAATATCATCTGCCGAGCGAATTTGACGCTGATTGTGTCGAGCAGGCGCGCGAAGCCGCTGCTGAATTTAATCCCGAGCAACTCGGTGCAAGAGAGGACATAACGGGAAAGGTGATTATCACAATTGACCCGCCGGATGCAAAAGATTTTGACGATGCGATAAGTCTGGAGAAGGATTCCGAAAACAACTGGGTTCTTGGCGTTCACATTGCCGATGTCAGTAATTTTGTGCCGGCCGATTCTCCGTTAGATACGGAAGCAAAAAATCGCGGAAACAGCGCTTATTTACCCGGCAAGACCATTGCGATGCTGCCGGAGATTTTGAGTAACGGGATATGCAGTCTTCAGCCCGGCCAAAGGCGATTTGTTAAAAGTGCGTACTTGACCTACGACGACGATGGTAAGGTTTTGTCTCGCCGCTTTGCCAACAGTATTATGCATTCGTCGCAGCGATTGACCTACCAAGAAGCGGACAAAACTTTGAAAGGGCGCGTCAAGGGGATTAAGCCGGAAGTGGTTGAGCTGCTGAAAGATATGGAGACGCTCAGCCGAGTTATTGAAAGACGAAGAACGAAAAACGGAATGCTACATCTGGATTTGCCGGAAACAGAATTAATAATGGATAAATCGGGACGGGTTGTGGACGCTTGCCCCGCTGATGACAGCTATCCGCATACGATAATCGAAATGTTTATGGTGGAGGCCAATGAGGCGGTGGCCTCGCTTCTGGACCGGGTCAATGTCGGCTTTATGCGGCGGATTCATCCGGAGCCGGATGCTTTGAGTATGAAAAATCTCGCCAAGCTCGTTAGAGCGTTTGGTTTTAGTCTGCCCCGAAATCCGGGCCGCGCGGCGATACAGGATTTGTTAGCTGCCGTTGAGGGGGCCGACTGTTCTTTCGGCGTGAATCTGGCGGTGCTGCGGAGTTTCGAGAAAGCCCAGTACTCACCGCTGCATATCGGCCATTTTGCGCTGGCTTCGAGTAATTACTGTCATTTTACCAGCCCGATACGGCGGTATGCGGATTTACTTGTTCATCGAGTTCTGGAGTGCTATCTGCGAAATCGTTCTGGTTCGGCCGGGGACATCTCGGCCGGGCTGGATTTGACCGAGATTGGAAAACACATCAGCTTCACCGAACAGCGAGCTGAGGACGCTGAAAAAGAGCTGACCACCGTTCTGATATTGCAAATGTTAAGCAATCGTATTGGTGACAAACTTGACTGCGTTGTTACCGGCCTTGCGAGTTTTGGGGTATTCGTTCAGTCACGAAAATTCGGGATTGAAGGTCTTATACAGATGGGCGATTTGGGGCCGGACGAATGGAAATTCAACCCAAGAACCCAGTGTATTGTCGGACTGCGCTGCGGACACAGTGTTCATTTGGGCCAGGCGATGAAAGTGCGTATAGTTTCGGTAAATGTTCCCGCCCGTCAGTTAAATGTGTCCCCTGTTGAGGCGCTGGCTAAAGAGCCTGTTCGAAAAAAGAAAGCTGCAAAGAAGCCCGGGAAAAGAAGGCGAAAAACTAAACGAGCCCGCAATAAATTGCGGGGCTAAATAGAGATTGCTTCGCTTCGCTCGCAATGACATTTTCGTGTTGCGTCGCTTTACGTTTTTCGCTTTGCGTTTTACGTTTTCTTGACATTTTGCGGCAATTTTGAGATACTTGCCTATGCCAATGATTATTGATTACTGATTATTGATTTTTTTGGAGTGAAAAATGAGAGCGTCGGAGATGAGAAAAGGCCAGACCGTTAAAATCGACGGTAAACTGTATGCGATTGTCGATTATCAACACGTCAAATTAGGCAAAGGCGGTGCGGTTTATCAGACAAAGCTTAAAAGTCTGACCGACGGTTCAATTCAAAATGTTCGGCTGCGCTCGGAAGAAACGGTCGAAGAGGCGTATCTGGACAAGGGCACATACGAATACCTATATTCAGCCGGCAGCGAACATGTTCTGATGGATACCAAGACCTACGACCAAATCACCCTCGATGATGATGCATTCGGCGATGGGCCGAAATATCTCAAGCCAAATACTCAGCTTCAGGTTAGTATGTACCAGGGCAGGCCGATTATAGTTACTCTGCCTATCACGGTGGATTTGAAAGTTACCAATACCCCGCCGGAGATTAGGGGCGCCACGGCGACAAATCAGCCCAAGCCGGCAACGTTTGAAACAGGGCTTATCGTGCAGGTGCCGCCTTTTATTAAGGTCGGTGACATTGTCCGTGTCGATACACGCAGCGGCGAATACGTGACCAGAGTGAAGGAATAATGAGTTCATAGTTGGTAGTTATGAGTTCGTAGAAAAAAGACTACGAATCAGGATAACCCTATGCCGTTTGATAAAGTAAGCAAAATTCTTGTAAAGGTTTTCGGCTCTCGTAATGAGCGGTTGGTAAAGGCGTATTCGGTAATCGCTGAGCAGTCGGGCGAATTTGAGGAGCAAATAAAAAAGCTCGACGACGAGGCCTTAAAAGCGAAAACTGCTGAGTTCAAGTCCACCCTAAAAGCGGGCGCCAGGCCGGAGGATATTCTGCCAGAGGTCTTCGCAGTCGTTCGCGAAGCGGCAAGGCGAAATGTCGATATGCGGCATTTCGACGTTCAGCTTATCGGAGGCAACGTCCTGTACGAAGGCAAGATTGCTGAAATGGTAACCGGGGAGGGTAAAACGCTGGTGGCGACACTGGCGGCATACCTTGTTTATCTGACCGGAAGAAAGGTCCATATAGTTACGGTCAACGATTATCTGGCCAAGCGTGATGCAGAATGGATGGGGCCGGTGTATAAGGCGCTGGGATTAACCGTTGGTGCGATTCAAGCGGGAATGGATACGTCCGGTGACGAGCGGAAAGGCCAGTATGGCTGCGATATAACCTACGGCACAAACAATGAGTTCGGCTTCGATTATCTTCGGGACAATATGAAGATATCACTTGAGCAAATGGTGCAGGGCCAACTGCAATACGCGATAATCGACGAGGTCGATTCGATTCTAATTGATGAGGCCAGGACGCCTCTGATTATATCGGGTCCGGCCTTTGATGATGTCAGCAGATATAAAACAGCAGACCAGGTGGCAAGGAAGCTGATTGGCTTGCACGGTAACTACGACCGCACCAAAAGGCAAATTGATTCCGCCCAGCGAAGGATAGCCGGCGCTCAGGGCGAGGTGTCCGAAGCAAAAAAAGAAAAGGACAACAAGCGAATCGAAAAGGCCCAGAAGACAATCGAGGAAAGTCAGGCGGAGCTTGAGAGCGCACAAGTCAGGCTGACAGGCGCTACGCAATATTACGAAGTCGAATACGACAGGAAGCAGGCGCATCTTACGCACGAAGGGGTAGGGGCCGCACAGGAGATAGCCGGCGTAGGGTCGTTCTTTACCGGCTCAAATATGGAATGGCCCCATCTTCTGGAACAGAGCCTGCGGGCCCACGTTACGTTCGAGAGAGAAAAAGACTACGTCGTTATGGAAGGCAAGGTCGTTATCGTTGACGAATTTACGGGCCGATTGATGCACGGCCGGCAGTGGTCGGACGGACTGCACCAGGCGGTCGAAGCAAAAGAAAATGTATCGGTAAAAGAAGAAACCCAAACACTTGCTACTATCACGCTGCAAAATTTCTTCAAACTCTATGACCAGATAGCTGGAATGACGGGCACGGCGGCGACCGAGGCCGAGGAGTTTATGAATATCTACAAGCTTGACGTTGTTGTAATACCGACGAACGAGCCCTGCATCAGGGAGAACCGGGATGATGTAATCTATCAATCGATGCGCGAAAAGTTTAATGCGATAGTGGAAGAGATAAACGAGGTCAGCAGCTCCGGTCGGCCGGTGCTTGTGGGCACGGTAAGCATTGAGAAGAATGAGGCACTGTCGAAGGCTCTTAAAACGCGATACGGCAAAGACTATGAGCACGAGGTCCTCAACGCCAGGCACCACGAGCGAGAAGCTGCGATTGTTGCCAAGGCCGGCCAGCAGCACAGTGCCCGGGACGGCCGAATGCGAGGCAATATAACAATCGCAACAAATATGGCAGGCAGAGGTACGGATATTGTACTCGGCCCCGGCGTAGCTGAAATCGGCGGCTTACATGTCCTTGGTACTGAGCGCCACGAGGCCAGAAGAATCGATAATCAGCTCCGCGGCCGGTGCGGCAGACAGGGTGACGCCGGTTCGAGCGAGTTCTTTTTGAGCTTTGACGATGACCTGATGCGAGTTTTTGCGCCGGAGTGGACCGTCAAGGCGCTTTCGTGGATAGGCTGGGAGGAAGGTCAGCCCATCGTACACAGGCGGATAAGCAAGGGCATCGAGAAGGCACAAAAGAAGGTTGAAGAGCGAAACTTCGAGGTACGCAAGAGTCTGCTTGAATACGATGAGGTAATGGACTACCAGCGAAAGATTTTCTATTCGCGCAGACGTGAGATTCTGGCCGGCAAAGGGCTCAAGAACATTATCGAAGAGATGATAGATGCCGCTATCGCAAAAAATTGTGACACGATTCTTAACGAGAGCTACCCGCGTAAGTGCATTATCGAGTGGGCCAGAACCGCTTTCGGCGTTGATTTAAAGCCCTCGGATGTTGCCGGCATTAAGCCGGAGGAAATTGAGAGATTAATAAAGCAGCAGGCGAAAGATAATGCAGCTAATGATATATCGCTTTCTATGGGGGAATATTTAGAAGACTACGGAGACCCGCGAAGCTGGGACATTGCCGGGTTGTGCAAGTGGGCGATGAGCGCCTTTCGTGTCAGTTTAAGCCCTACCAAAATCAAGGCACAGGAGCCGGAGGAGATTGAAGAGCAGTTGATTTCAGCCGCTGCTGAGCAAATTGATAAAAAGGATTGCTCACAACTAATCGAATTTTTGAAGCCGGATTTTTCTGTCCGCACATTTACCGAATGGGCGCGGGCGAAATTCGATATAAGACTGGACCTCGGCGATGTTGCGAGCTTAAATGCGTCCCAAATCCGTCAGCAGCTTGGTGAAAAAACCGCAGCCAAATACAAACAAAGGGAGATTGAGTATCCTGTTGAATTTGCGATGAATATGGTTTACGGGCCGGGCGGCCCTAACGTATATGCGTTCGAGGCGCTGGCGGACTGGGCGAACAAAAAATATAATGCCGGCCTTTCAGTTGAGCGGATACAAAACGTCAAACCCAGGGCCTTACACAAACAACTGCTCGAATTGAGTGAAAGCTTTAGCAATGGCGAATTAGAGCGAGAGCTCGCTGAAAAGCGAGCTCAATTAAATACCGCCGAGTTGGTGAAGTGGGCCAACGAAAGATTCGAGGCCTCTTTGAGTGAAAAGGAGCTCGCCGGCGAGGCGGAACGCAAAGAGAAACTGTCGCAGCTCGCAAGAGAGTTCCTGCGCAGGGAACTAAGCGACCTTGAAAAATATGTTTTGGTCCAGGTTTACGACAGCACCTGGAAGGACCATCTCTATTCGATGGACCATCTAAAAGACAGTATCTGGATGCGAGGCTGGGCTGAAAGAGACCCCAAGACGGAATACAAGCGCGAAGGCTATCGAATGTTCGAAGAGATGCTCGAAACGATTGAGGACCGGGTTACGGATATTATCTTCAAGGTTCGTCTGGAAGCGGGCGCCAGAGCCAGAAGTGTCTGGAATGTAAGCCGAACGGCCCACGACGAGGTCGGTCAGTTCGCGATGGCCGAGCAGCAGCGGGCCGCCGCCCAGGCCCCGCAGGGCGAGCCGAAGGTAAAACAAATTCGGCTGGAACAGCCGAAGGTCGGGCGCAATGAGCCCTGTCCGTGCGGCAGCGGGAAAAAATACAAAAAATGCTGCGGAAAAAATGCCTAAAAAAAGAAAACATCGAGCAACATCCGGCCACCCGATGTTTTCCGGAGGGGAGAAAAACTTTTTTTTACCTGCTTTTTTGTTATCGGCAACAGCATAACCACGACTTTAGCCCCGTTAGAAATTTTCGCTTTTTGTCGGATATTCTTACCCTCCCTGGAATTTCTAACGGGGTTAATCGAAAAACCGCAGTTTGGCCTGTTTTCATAAGACTTTACGTTATCGGGCGATAAAGGTTCTGTATTTTCCCCAGGATTAGAGATTTTGTTATAAGCTGTTCTAATAAAGACTCATCGGCTCGTGGCGACGGCTGTGCCGGCGATAAATCGTAATCCCTTTACAGCCAAGCTGATAGGCCAATTTGTAGGCCTTACCGACGGCGGCGACGGTGGCCTTTTCGCTGAAATTTATGGTCTTGCTGACCGCTGCGTCGCAGTGCTCCTGAAAAGCCGCCTGCATTCTGATATGCCATTCCGGCTTGATATCGTAGGCGCATCTGAAGATTTTCCGCACGTTAGCGGGAATTTTGCTGATTTTTTGGATACTGCCGGTCTCGGCAATCTGTTTTTCCAGCTCTTTGCTGTAAAAGCCGGCTTTTTGGGCTATTTGCTTGAAAATCGGGTTTATTTGCAGCATTTTCGAGCCATCTAATATCCGGCGGACGAACACCGGCGAATAGGCCGGCTCAATTCCGGAAGAACAGTTCGCAATTATACTTATCGTACCGGTCGGGGCTACGCACGTAATAGAAGCGTTCCGGACCTTTTGATTTCTTTCGGTTCGCCAGATGCTGTCATTCCAGTTTGGAAAAGGCCCTCGCGAATTGGCAAGCTCGGTACTGGCCTGGCGTGCTTTTTTGTTAATAAACTCCATAAGCATCGACCCAAATTCGACCCCCTGTTGCGAATCGTAGGGTATCTTAAGCAGAAACAGGCAGTCGGCAAAGCCCATAACGCCGAGGCCGATTTTGCGATTTCCCTGAGCGAGTCGGACGGTATCTCTGACCGGATAATTGCAGACGTCGATAATATTGTCGAGAAATCGCACGGCCAATTTGATGGTCTTAGCCAGTGCCGGCCAATCCATATCGGCTTTGCCGTCGGTAAATGTTACGAATCCGACAAGATTGATGCTGCCTAACGTGCAGGCCTCGAAGGGAAGCAACGGCTGCTCGCCGCAGGGATTGGTTGCTTCTATTCGGCCCAGCGAAGGTGTCGGATTGTCACGATTGATTCGGTCAATGAAAGCTACGCCGGGCTCCCCGCTGTTTGCGGCACACTTGATGATAGTTTCCCAGATGTCACTGACGGTGTAGAATTGGCCTGCCTGCGCGGAGGTCAGCACCTGTTTGCCGGTTAGTTTATGTAAATCGTTTATTGTGTAGTTTGCAATATCAATTCGCCGCGGCAATAAATACCTCTGTTGCGTGCGAGGATTTTTGACAATGTTCAAAGACTTGCCCGATGTAGTCAGGGTTTCCATCCAGTCATCGGTGATTTTGACGGAAATATTGAAGTTGGTAAAGGCCTTTAAGTTCTGTTTGGCGTGCAGAAATTTTAAGATGTCGGGGTGTTCGACGCTCATCATACCCATATTTGCACCGCGGCGAAAAGCGCCCTGCTGAATCGCATCGGTAGTTTCGGAAAAGACCCGCCAAAAACTTATTGGCCCTGACGTTGTCCCGCCGCTGGATGCGACGCGGTCTCCTGTGGGTCTTAATTTATCTAAGGAAAATCCGGTGCCGCCGCCGGCCTTTTGAATCAGAGCGGTCTGCTTAATCGTTTCGAATATCGCCTCTATACTGTCTTCAATCGGCAGCACAAAGCAGGCGCTGAGCATTCCACTGGGACGATTGGCGTTCATAAGGGCGGGGGAATTGGGCAAAAATTTCAGTGAGGCGATTAAATCATAAAATTTTCTGTGCCAGCCTTTAACTTCGGTGTGGGTGGCTCCGTATCTGGCTTCGGCCTCGGCTATCAGCGACGCCACCCTGCTGAAGAGTTGGGCCGGCGTCTCGATGCACTTGCCCTGCTGGTCTTTGATTAGATACCGGCTTTGCATAACGGTCAAAGCATTTTTGCTAAGCGCGGGGGCCTCTCCGGGCGGCGGTATGATATTGAACTCAGTCATTTTTCCATATCTCGTATATCGTGTATCGTATTCCGCTTATCTGTGCTTTATCCTCTGTTTTCTGAGCCATCTGAACCGAAAGACGTCACGAATCCTTTCGGTAAATCGGATTCCCAGACGCTGCGTGCTTGTCTTGAACTCGGCGCGTTGCAAATCGTCAACAGTTGGCTTGGCCGGCGATTTGCCGAATATCGACAATAATACCCCCGCCAAAAATCCGAGAACCAAACCTATTTTAGTGCGAGCAGACATATCAAAAATGATTATTGATTATTTTTACTTTCTCTTCGAATTAGCGATAATCTATCTTTGCACGGCCAATTTTAAGCTGGCTAATAACTCTTCACCGGTGCGGCTTTCAAATTCAGATTTGCCGAATAATTGATGCCTTTCCAGAATCTGCGGCTCGTAATCATAATATCTCTGGACCGCCTCGATGCCGGCTTCTGCAGCGCCGCTGGTTTTATACTCGCCATCTGAGAGCCAGGAGCTTACTTCATCATCGTACTCGGCGGGATAAATAAGTGCCATCACAAATTTGTCGTTAGTGTATTTAGCTAAGTGCACCCTGGCCCGGCAAGGTGGCACAGACTTGACGGCTAAATTAACGAGCGTTTTGAAATCCCGCCTGGCGGTTTCGAGCTTACTCGAATAAAAGAACATCCCGGCCTCAAGCTGGAAAGTTTCCGCCCGGACGCCTTTTAGTTCGAGTTTGCCGTCGGGGTAGGCCTTGTGTATCTTATATACTTTGCCGTGTTTGTATTTCTCGCTTTCCAGAAGCTCAGCCACTTCTTCAGCGGTAAAGCCGACGCCTGCGTGGTCGCCGAAGTCGAAGATATACAGGCCGACGTATTTTTCAGGTTTTTCAAGTTTCGGCAGTTTCATAGTTCTTTTATTATAGCCACAGATTGCACGGATTGCACGAATTTTTATTTTTTGCCACAAAGGCACCAAGACACCAACCCCGAATCAAATAAAACCTGCGGTAAAACCGCAGGCTAAATATAGATTGCCACGTCCGCCTTGGGCGGACTCGCAATGACGATTTTTATAATAGACTCCTCAACTGCGCTCGGAATGACGAGAGGAAAAGAGCGGTGTTAATCCCTGTCTAAATAATACCGTCGGTCAGTTTGAGTGTTTTATGTATTTTTCTGCACCGCTGGTTTTGATGAGCTCAGATCCCTCGACTTCGCTCGGGACAGGCTTCGGCTGACCTGTCATTCCCGCGAAAGCGGGAATCAAAATCGCCTCGGTATCCGGTATTGTCTCGATTAAGGCAAGGCCTTTTTCCGCCCCCATCACGCTCACCGCCGTCGCTAAAGCATCAGCATCAGTTGCACTGTTCGCGATAATGGTCACGCTTGACAAACCTTGCGCACCTGCTGCCGTCTTACGGTCTATAATATGGCTGTGCCGTTTACCCTCGATTAAAATAAACTGCTGATAATCACCACTGGTTGCAACGGCTCCGCTCACTAATTTCAACTTCAACAAAAGCTCACCCCCGCCAATACCCTCTACGGCTTTGCCCGGGTCCCGCAGTCCCACCAGCCAGCTATCCTTGTGCCCTGCAGGAACACCAAAGCACCGAATATCACCGCCAATGTCAACCATTCCCCCGGCAGCCCCGCTTCTTTGCATTGCTTCAATTGCCTTATCAACTGCGTATCCTTTTGCTATCCCGCCTAAATCTATTCTCATCCCCTCTACCGCAAACCGCACGCTCATTTCGTTCGCATCGAGCATAAGTTTTTCGTAGCCGACCTTCGAGCGAGCTTCTCGCAGTTCAGCATCGCTCGGTGTCGAATTTGCTTCGGCTGCTGAACGCCACAGGTCCACTAAAGGCCCAACCGTTACATCAAAAGCGCCACCGGTAAGTTTGCTGAACTCAACGCTTCTTTGCAAAACTTCGTATGTTGACCTGCTGACTTTGACCGCTCTTTCGGCCCCGTCCCGGTTCACCTCGCTTATTTCCGAATCGCTCTTGTAGTCGCTCATCAGCTCGTCAACCTTCTCGATTTCCGCAAGAGCGGCCTCGATACATTTCTTGGCTGTGCTCGAATCTGCTGCCACGGCAACGACCCGTGCGAATGTTCCCATAACCAGCCGATGGCCGCTGTTGGCCTCGACTCGCTCCTCAGGCCAAAAATACAACGCAGCAACTAAACCGACACCAACGATGATTCCAATAGCAATCCGGACATTTTGCTTATTCATAAAAACCCTTTCCACAGCAAGATTTGATAATTGATAATGAAACGATAATCAATAGAAAATAATCAATAATCAATTTATAATGCCGTTGTGAATAAAAGAGAAGTAACAATATTGGCCGAGCAGGTCGAGCGAGAGTTTCTGCCGTTTGTTCGCAGGCCCGGCAGATACATCGGCGGCGAGATAAACCAAATCAAAAAAGACCTCAACCAATGCAGCCTCACCGTCGCACTGTGCTTTCCGGATATTTACGAAGTGGCGATGTCTTATACAGGTCTGGCGATTATTTACGACATTCTCAATAGAATAGAAGGCGTGGCCGCTGAGCGGGTCTTTGCGCCCTGGATTGATGCTGAAAAAGTGCTGCGCGAGAAAAAAATCCCGCTGTTTAGTCTCGAATCCAGAGCGGCGCTAAAAAGTTTTGATATCGTCGGCTTTAGCTTAACCAGCGAGCTTTGCTATACCAACGTGCTTAATATGCTCGACCTGGCTCACCTGAATGTCCGAAGCGCCGCTCGAGACGAAAACGAGCCATTGATAATCGCGGGCGGCGGTATGGCAAACTGCTGCGAACCTATGGCTGAGTTCATCGACCTGTTCCTGCTCGGCGAAGGCGAAGAAGCTGTAGTTGAGCTGATACAATTGGTCAAAGCCCACAAAAAAGCCGGGGCGACAAAAAAGGAAATCCTTTTCTGCGCCGCCAAAAAATTCGACTGGGCTTATGTCCCGGCCCTTTACACGGCGTCCAGGTCACGGGGTACGGGACCGCAGCGACGAAACGCCGTTGTCGAAGATTTCGAAAACGCTGCCGCTCCGCTTCGCCCGATAGTGCCGTTTACCCAGGCCGTCCACGAACGAGTCAGCGTTGAGATTATGCGCGGCTGTCCGGGCCGATGCAGATTTTGCCAGGCGAGCTTTTGCAGAAGGCCTGTTCGCTACCGCGGCGTCGAAAAAATCGTTAGTTTGGCAAGGGCCTGTTACCACGCAACAGGATTCGACACGGTCGGTCTGCTGAGTTTATCAACCGCCGATTATCCAAATCTCGAAGAATTAGTCGCCCGGCTGCAGGAATATTTTCGAGACAAGTACGTCGGCCTATCACTGCCGAGTTTGCGTGTCGACCGACACCTGAAACTGCTGCCGATATTGGTAACTTCGGTAAGAAAAAGCGGTCTGACAATTGCCGTTGAAGCGGCGAGCGAAAAATTAAGACAGATTATCAACAAGCCCTTAAAAGACGAAGATTTGTTTGCCGGGGTGGAGGCGGCGTACCGGGCCGGATGGCAAAAATTAAAACTCTACTTTATGGTCGGTCTGCCCGATGAAACCGAAGAAGATATAAAACAAATTGTAGAGCTGTCATTTCAATTAGCAAAACTTCGCAGGAATGTTGACGGCAAAACAGCCAGAATCAACATTACCATAAGCTGGCTCGTGCCTAAGCCGCACACGCCCTTCGGCTGGCTCGGACAAAAGCCGATAGTTTATTTCGAGCAGGCAAAAAAGCTAATACTTGACGAGAAAAGAAAACTTCACGCAAAATTCCTCCAGTTTAAGTTCCACGATATAAACCGCAGCATACTGGAATCGGCAATAGCGCGAGGCGGTAGGGAATGTTGCGACGTTATCGAGGCGGCCTGGCAAGACGGTGCGAGATTCGATTTGTGGGACGAATGCTTCGACTATGAACTCTGGCAGAGGGCATTCGAGAAATTCGGTATAGATATTGAAACTGCCGCACAAAGGCGATTCGGCCCTGACGAAATTCTGCCCTGGGAACATCTCGGCGGGCCTGAGAAAAAGTATCTGCTTGGCCATTTAGATAAGGCAATGGAGGGAGTGAAAAGCGAAAAACAACCTCCAAATATGTTTATTTAGTTAGAAGCGAATCTACCGATTTTAGGGTGTGGTTTTATATTTTGCGTTTTTCCTCATTCCAGACGGCAGTGCCAGCCCGCCACGGCCTTTTGCCTCTTTGAAATCTACTATAATCTTGGTCGCTTGCTTTGGGTCATCCACCACGGTAAAAACATCCATATCTTCGGGGGAAATGTGATTGTGTTCTTTGAGCATCTTTTCCTTCATCCACTTAATCAAGCCCTCCCAGTAATCACTGCCCATCAAAATCACAGGGAAAAACGCCTGCTTTAATGTTTGAATCAACACCAGCGATTCGAAAAACTCATCCATAGTCCCATAACCGCCGGGGAAAACTATAAAACCGTGAGCGTATTTCAGGAACATCACCTTGCGGCAAAAGAAATACCTGAAATGCAGCGACAGGTTCTGGTACTCGTTCGGAATCTGCTCCATCGGAAGTTCGATATTGAGCCCGATGCTTCTACCGCCCGCTTCCGCAGCCCCTTTATTTGCGGCTTCCATAATTCCGCCCCCGCCGCCGGTTATTATCGCAAAGCCGGCTTTCGTTACCTCCGATGCGGTCTCCTGGGCAAGTTTATAATACCGCTGCTCCGGCTTTGCGCGGGATGAGCCGAAAAACGACACGGCAGGGCCTATGGAAGCAAGCTCCTCAAAGCCCTCGGTGAACTCAGCCATTACCCTGAATATCCGCCAGAGGTCTTGCACTGGACTATCAATCATATCCATCATATAAAAAACTCTCCTTCAATATCGTATCTCGTGGCTCGTCCCGCCCCTCGGAGGGGCGGGGCTCGTATTTCGCTTCACGATTCACTCTACCATAAAGCCGGGTTCTTTGCAGCAGGACAGAATTTGGAAATCGGGCAATTTCCACAGTCCGGCTTACGGGCGCGGCAATACTTCCGCCCATGAAAAATCAACACGTGACTGAACGTCGTCCAGTTACTCTCTGGCACTATTTCGGCTAAATCAAATTCCAACTTTACCGCATCGCTGTTTTCGGAAAGCCCCAGCCGCCGGGACAGCCGAATAACGTGCGTATCGCAGGCTATCGCCGGCTTGCCGAAAGCATTGCCCAACACAACGTTGGCCGTCTTTCTGCCCACGCCCTGAAGCTGCAAAAGCTCTTCCATTGTATCAGGGACTTTGCCGCCGAACTGCTCAATTATCCCTGCACAGGCGCGATTGATACTGATTGCTTTATTGTGATAAAAGCCCGTACTTTTTATGTCCGACTCAATCTCCTTTATATCAGCTCCCGCCCAATCCTCAGCCGATTTATATTTCCTGAACAAATCAGGAGTTACCATATTGACCCGCACGTCCGTGCATTGTGCCGACAAAATAGTTGCAATCAAAAGCTCCAGCGGATTTTTAAACCTCAGTGCGGTCCTCGCTTCCGGGTATATTTTGTTCAATATCGGCCAAATCTTTTTTACCCGCTCAGCCGCCTCGTCCTTATCAACTCTTATCTTTGCTTTTTTTGCTGCTTTTTTAGCCATAGCTACTTTTTAGAAGGAAGCTTTTCCAAAAGTGTTTTGAGCTCTTTGGCAAAGAAGAATTTACCGCGCCACCTGACTGCATCTTTCCCGCCCGGCGCAAATAGTATGCTGACCGGCAGTGATAGTTCACCATAGACACTTTTAAAATCGAGCGCAGCCGGACCGCCTTTGACCGTTGTATCAGCCTTAATCGCTAATACGCCTTTCTCTTCGATTAGCTTGGCAATGTCTTTGCGCCGGTAAACTATTTTGTCGACCATTTCGCAGTTCCAGCACCAGTCGGCGGTAAACTTAATCAGAACAGGTTTTCCCTCGGCCTTTGCGGTTTCTATCGCGTTAGCATCGTACTTTTGCCAGTCAATGAGTTCTTCGGCAGGTGCCGGCAGGAACGTCCATCCTGCTGTAACTACGAGAACAATTGCGATAATTCTTATAAGCCACTTGCACGATAGTTTAGTATTGTACGTCACCCAGCTGCCCCACATCCAAACGCAAAAGCCGAGCACCACCGCAAAATACAGCACGCTCATTCTGCGCAGTTCCGGCAGCGCTGCAATAAGTTTTATTGCGATAAGCAGCAGAACAAATCCAATGCCCTGCTTAAATAACTCCATCCATCGTCCCGCCCCGGGCAGGCGTTTTAACAAGCCGGGCATTGAAGTTAGTATTGCGTAAGGCACCGCCATCCCGACACCAATAACCATTATTGCAAAAGTTCCCAGCGGCAAAGGCTGGGCCTGTGCCCAGGCAAAGGCCGCCGCCAGAATTGCAAAGCTGCAGGGCGTACTCAATATGGCTGCCAGAAAACCCATTCCGACAGCTCCGGGATAACCTTTGCCGGAGCCGGATTTGCCTGCAATTGATGACGGGACAGTAATCGTGAAGACGCCGAACATAAATAGTGCCAGCACCACCAGCAAAAGTGCCATCACCGCAACAAAGACCGGACTGCGAAATTGGTCCCCCCACTGCAGCACCGTTCCGTAGAAGACTTGCAAAATAATATTTGCCCCTGCAAAGCAGGCGAAGAACAACAATATTCCAAGACAAAAGGCAAGCCCCATTACAATGGATTGCCTTCTGCCTGCCTTTGCCTGTTCAACAATGCGCATCACGATAATAGGCAATACCGGCCAGACACACGGCATAATATTCAAAGACAAACCCGCCAGGAGCGCCAAACCAAGAGCAAACCAAACCGAATAACTCGGCCCCTTAACTACTTTGCCTGCATCGCCGGCTGCTTCAAAACTAATCTCTCTCCAGGAATCACGCTGACTATAATCAATCTGCGCCGGCAATACTTTCTCAAACGGCAGCAGACAAATCGTACTCGTGCAAGCTTGGCCGGAAATCTTGACCTCAACATCAGCCTGGCTCAAATCAACCTTTGTTTTAGCCGCAACTCCTGTAATCGGCACAAAAACGGTAAACCGGCCGGCGTATACCTCGACTTGGGTACCCACCGGGTCCACAATGATCTCCCATTTCGGAAAGATTGCTTCGCCAAACTCAAAAGCATCGGATTTAGCTTCAACCTTCAGTTCAAACCCGGCAGCAGGCGCAGTTTCCGGCTTTGCATAATAGTGAAGGTCATCGGTCCCCTCGAATATGACGGCTACACCAAACTTGTCACCCATTCGAGCTGGCTCAAGATGCGCAGTTGAAAACTCCTTTTGGTGTCTTGCCAGCTCGACGGACGCTGTAGAAGCTGCCCCACTTGCGTCCACATCACAAAAGCAGTTGACAGCAAGAATCAAAACCGGCCACAGCACGCCTGTAAGAAGCGTATCTTTTGATATCGCAGCAGATTTTTTCCGCATAGACAATTCAGAGGTAATTGGAATAAAGACAATGTTAACTTTTCGACGGCTCTTGCTGCTCTTCTTGCTCGGAATTTGGCTGCTCGTTTTTGGCTTGCTCGGCAGCCAACAAATCGCTAACTGTGGGCTTGTCCAGCTCGCCGCCTTCCAGAATCAATTCGACATCATCAGCATCGAGAGTTTCGTATTTCAGCAGTGCCTTTGCTATTCTCTCGAGTTTATCCTTGTTTGACTCTATCAACTCTTTTGCTTTTTTATATGCCTCGTCGGTAATTCTTTTTATTTCCTTATCGATTACTTCCGCCGTTCTTTCCGAATATTCCTTCTCGCCCGGCATCACATACATCATATCCTTAAGCCCCGCATCCGGCCCGTAACTAATCAGCCCAAGCTCATCACTCATACCCCACGTCAAAATCATTTGCTTTGCAATATTGGTGGCCTGTTGAATATCCGATTGGGCGCCGCTGGATATATCATCGCAAAATATCTCTTCTGCAATTCGACCGCCGAAACACACCTGCAAAAGTGCCATACAATATCTCTTTGTATAATGCAAACGGTCCTTTTCGGGCAGTGCAAAGGTCGCCCCACCGTAAGGACCGCGAGGGATGATGCTGACTTTATGCAGAGGGTCGGCCTCTTCCAGCACAGATTGGATGAATGCATGCCCGGCCTCATGATAAGCCGTAATTTTCTTGTCATACTCATCGATGACCCTGCTTTTTCTCGCTCTTCCCCATCGCACCTTGTCCCGTGCCTCTTCCAAATCAGCCGTCTCGACCCAGTCTTTATCGGCCATAGTCGCCGCCAGGGCGGCTTCGTTAATAATAGCTGCCAGGTCGGCACCGGTAAACATAGGTGTCCCGCGCGCCAGTCTTTCGAGGTTGGCATCCGTGGCTAATTTCACTTTCTTGGCGTGAACCTTCAAAATATCCATTCGGCCCTTTAAATCCGGCAGAGGTACAGTAATTTGCCTGTCGAATCTTCCAGGACGCGTCAATGCATGGTCTAAAATATCCGCCCGGTTCGTCGCCGCTATCACTATCACCTGGTCGTTCGTATCAAACCCGTCCATCTCAACTAAAATTGCATTTAGTGTTTGTTCACGTTCGTCGTGCCCACCACCAACATAACCGGCGCCGCGTTTTCGGCCGATAGCATCAACCTCATCAAGGAAAATAATACAGGGTGAATTGTCCTTGGCCTGCTTGAAGAGGTCACGAACGCGTGATGCCCCCACACCAACAAACATCTCTACGAAATCGCTGCCCGATATACTGAAGAACGGGACATCCGCCTGGCCCGCTATCGCCTTTGCAAGCAATGTCTTTCCGCAGCCCGGCGGGCCTATAAGTAAAACTCCGCGGGGAATACGGCCGCCAAGGCGTTGAAATTTTTTCGGGTTTCTCAGAAATTCGATTATCTCAGCCACTTCTTCCTTTGCCTCTTCGACACCAGCCACGTCCTCAAATGTAACCTTAACACGGTCTTTGTCCTGTAAGCGATGCCTGCTTCGACCAAACGACATCAACATCCCGCCGGCGCCGCTGCGAAGATTCCGCGCAAACAGAAAATAGAAAATTCCCACCAGTATAAGCAGCGGCAAGACCCACTGTATCAGCATAATAAGCCAGATACGCTGCTCAGCCCACGTTACTTCTGCCCCGCTTTGGCGCAACATCTCTTCAACCCGCTCACCCATCGCCTCCCGGTTGTAGTTCACCGTGAAGGTTTTGAGCTCTTTTTCGTCCCTGCCGACTATCCCCGGCTTAAACTTGCCTCTAATCTCCGTCTCACCAATCTCGGCACTAAGGATGTGCTCATTCTCAACGTAACTGATAAATTCATCCCACCTGATTTTGTCACTACCTCGCCATTGCAGCATCATCCACCCCGTCAACAGCACAAGTCCAATTACAAGGTAGGTAAACGGCCCGCGCTTATAACTCGGCAGCGGCGGCTTTTTGCCTCCCCGGCCTTGTGGGCCGGAACCCGGTTGAGTCGGCTTTCTTTTTTGACCGTTACTCATAATTTAGTATCTCTCATCTCGCTTCACGAGATACACTCAACGCTTCTACCATTCTTTTTCCATTAATTCTACGATCTTTCGTGCCATATTGTTTGCCGCAAGCGCCGAGGCGTAGTTGAAGCCCTGATTTTGCCACTCCGAAAAGCTCGCTGAGGCAGCGACCGACCGGTTGTCTATCAGCAGCTCTCCCGTCTTTAGATTTTTCCAGTTGACCACCACCCGCAGTTCCACCTCTTTTTCCAGTGCCCGGCCGGTCTCTCGTTCTCTCGTAAGCACCAATTCACCAATCCCGACAATTTGTCCGCTTATCACCGTGTCAGCCCGGTCTCGGCTGGAGATTATCTTATAGGGCGTATCTGCCTCGATACGTTTTGCCACCGCATCGGTCAGCCAATCGTACTCCACGCCCCGCCTGAAGCTTGTGTTGTCAAACATTTCCACGTAAACGCTCTCAACATCTTCAGGAAACAGCGATTCGTCGGAATAGCCGCTCGTCTGGCCACATCCGCAAAAACCCAGGCAGACGGAAATAATTAAACCCGAAGAAATTGCAAAAACAAAACGTTGATTTTTCCCTTTTCTTTTTGAATTTTTATTTGTCATTTTGCTTTTTGATTTTTAATTCTTGATTTATCTTTTCCTTTGCCATTTTTGCTGCGGAGCTGCCCGGCCAATTATCCAGGACCATCTGGTAATATAAATTAGCCGATTGTTCGTTACCGGTTTTTTGATAATACCGGCCGATACTGAATCGCTTATAGGCCAATTGCTCATTTATTTGTTGAAGTCTCTCATCAACACCAATTTTTGCGGCATCTTCAGAATACCGCAATCTGAAATTCTCGTAATAGCTCTTTGCGCTAACCAGATTTGAGGCATCATACTTCGTCCCTCTATACCCGGCGTGCTTGCATCGGGCCATACCCAGCAGTGCGTCCTTCCCTATTCGCTCTGTCGGCCATCGCGATGATATTTCCGACCATTTATGGTAGGCCTCGTTGAACTTTCTTCTTTTTTCATAACTTTTAGCAACCGCTACAGCCGCTTTTTTCGCAATTGGCGCATCGCCGGCACGGTCACTAATCTTTTCCATAGTTTTGACGCCCGAAGAGTATCCTCTCATTTTGAAGATGCCGAGTACAGGTATTCTCTGGCCAGCCAGAAAAGCCGTGGCTATCGCAAACTCCCTGTCCAGGGCCGCCTCATAAAGCTCACTTTCCGGATATTTTCTCAGAAACTTATCATAAGCCCTGACCGCCCCGGTGAATTTTCCCTTACAAAACAGCATCTCCCCCTCGATAAAGGCATCCAAATCAGGCCCCGAAATTTCCGGAAAGTCTTTTTTAAGTTTATCAAATGCCTTGCCCGCTTCCTCAGTTTGGCCAGTAACGACCAATTTTTTGATTTGAGCCACTGTTAGGAGATATTTATCCCTGCCTTCATCCGAGACGGCCTTCCAATCCCGGCCTTGCTCGAGACGCCAGGTCTCCCCCCCGACCACCGGCAAAGCCGACAGCAGCAATATTACGGCTAATACCATTACAATTCGCATTTTACATTCCAGCATAATCCCACTCCACCACCATTGATAATTTTACAATAATCAATAACCATTACATTATACCCGTTTTTGAAACCATTGCAAACCCACAACTTAAAATATAGTATCGGCTGATTTTCCCCTAAAATTGCAATTTTAACCCCCTTTCGGCATTCCTGCGAAACTTGTGCCCCCCAAAGCAGGCAGCGGGGCGGAGCCAGGTTTTCCAGGGATTATCTGAACTCTATACAGAACAAACAGGCAGGCCGGTGCAAAATTAAAAGATTCAAAAGAGCCGTGAACACCGCCCCTATTAAGGGCTGGGTGAAATACTCAGGTAAAAACCCGTACCAGCAAAAAAGGCCGCAAACATAACGCCCACGGCCCTAACAAAGAGCTTGTCATTCCCGCGAAAGCGGGAATCCATTGTTTTTGTCATTCTGAGCGCAGAGAAGAATCTCAACCCTCAATTGTAAATCGTAAATTGAAAATAGTCAATCGCCAACGCCTGCCAGCCAACCGCCAAAATCTGGTTTGAGTCGAAAAGAAAAAGGGCTGCAAGCGTAATACTCACAGCCCTTCGTTATCATCCATCTGTCTACGCTATACGCTATACGCTATCCGCTAAACGCTATTTTTCCCTTGCCTTTTCACTTCTTTTGTGTGCCTTGCCTGCCCCTTAGGGGCCAGCTTGCCCTGTGGGCACGGCGCAACAAAACTTGCAAAAAAAGCGACATTAACGGCTACATATTTGCAGCTTCGTCCATATCGCCAAATACTTCGCGCTGGCCGGGCTTTTCAAGTTTCAACGTTTCCAAGTTCCCAGCCTTGCGCAGTTTAGTAAGAGCAGCCAAGAGTTGGCTTCTATGGACGTAATGGCCGGTTGCATTCAGGAACTCCTTTTCAAGCTCACGCATAAGCTCAGGCTCATGCGCAAAACTGTCATTTCCCTTTTTGTGAGTTTTACCAATCTTGAGGTAACAAGCCTCCAATACCTTGCTATCATCAAGTGACATGATTTCCTCAAGGCTTTCGGAAACTTTGCGAGCTGTACTTCCCAGCCGAGGCCATTTTACGCTCTTCCGCTGCGTTCGCATGTAATGTAGAATGTCCTCGGGAGGATCAGAACGTTCAGTAAGAGCGTTGAAAGCATCTGTTAAGTCCTTCAAATCTTTGGGCCGTTTCTCGTAAGGATCAATAGCCAAACGTCTGTCAAGATAAAGAGTAACTAAAACTTCGCGATCCGCAGGATTCAAGCGAATGGACTTTTTGTTTTCCATAATATAAAATTCTCCATAATTAGAGCAGGTAAAATTCGTTCTGAAAACAACCTGCTAATCTTCCTAAATTAAGGTATGCCCTTTGCATGCCTTCTAGTTCGCGAGCCGCAAAAATGGTATATTGTCTTCTCCTTTCTCCGGCGACCGCATTGGCTCGCATATACCAATCGCCAGGTTCACTCTTTGTCGCAGTTGGTCTTCCCGAATACCGGTCAGCTTAGCTGCTTGTTGCCATGTTAGATATTTTTGATGGATTGCACTCTCCAATTTCTGCTCAAATCTCGTAGCCCTATCTTTCTTTACGCGGCCCGGTTCTTCTCTCCGCCATCCACGTTTGGAGAATTCGATCCACAACTGTTTGGCTTGATGCTCAGATAATATTCCCTCAGCTTCGGCGCGATATATCATGGCTGCCAAGGAGATGCCAAATCGCTCTTTAAACTGAACAAGTCGCACCATCGATTTACCATAGAACGCAGACCGAAGCATATGTTTTGTTAATAAAAAATAAGATGCAAACTCAAAAGCACGCTTCTCCAACAATTTACGATTCGATGGTTTTGAATCGGCGTAATCACGGAATAGAACATGACCAAGCTCATGCGCAGCATTCATACGGGAGCGATCATTCGGTACGTTACTATTTAGCACAACGACATCTTCTTCACCCAGGTGGGCGGCCATCGCATCAATAGCCAACTCAGTCGGCATTTCCATTACGCGTATACCAGCCATTTCCATCACTTCTACAACACTTGTGATCGGATCACTTTCTTTAAGCTCAAGATGTTTTCGTACGACAGCTGCTACTTCTGCGCCAGTTTCATCCGCAGCAATTCCGAAATTCTGTTTACGTCGTATAGACTTCAATTCTTCGTCGAGTCGTCTATAAGCCCCCAGCCATTGTTGTGCAACTGCTTCGAACTGTGCCAGTTCACGAACTCCGATTTTTGATTTCTTGTTTCGATAATGTATGCCGGTTAGCATAGGCCTTTTTTCCAAGAACCAGTTAATTGGGCGCTGGTATACATCCGCAAGAGCAGCTAGAATATCGAGAGGCGCCTGATGTCTTCCGGCTTCGTAATTCGTCAATGTTACATGAGAAATAGTGATGTTCTTAGGCAGTAATGTCACAACGTGACGTGTTGACATACCAATCGCTTCTCTGGCCTGCTTGAGCTTCAAACCTAGTTCTGAGTACTTTCTCTGGTTACTCATATCTATGTTCCTTACTTAAATGTTAAAACATCTTTACATATTATGCCAACAAAAGCAACCATCTTACCAAATAATTTTTCGTATTTTTAAATAAGATCTTCAAAAAATTTCGGCGTTTTGTTGCAGTAGTCCACCCCCTCAACGATTAAAATCCTCGATATTAGCCTCAAAAACGATGATTTTGATGGTTTCCTTCGATTTTACTTGGGGTAAACGTGGTGGTTTAACCATAGAAAATTTTATGCCAAAAGGGGACATTTCATTGGATATTTAGGATTGAAGAGTGGCGATTTAACAGCGTTTTTCGGTGAAATCAGTGAAATCTGTGGCTAAAAATAAAAAAATCTCCACCTCAAAGCCCTCTTTCAAAAACCACGATTCTTAAAGCAGTCCATAAGTATATATGCATATACTCATATCTCTGTACAAAAACCACAAATCTCTCTTTCAAAAACCACGATTCTTAAAGCACTCCATAAGTATATATACATATACTTATATAGTATTGTTGCAATTGTCAAATTGAAAACAAAAAACTTGTCCTGAGCTTGTTTACACTGAGCTTCGTCGAAGTAGTCGAATGGGTCGAACCAAGCCGAGGGATCTATAAAAATCAATCAAAAGTGCGGGTAGTTTTTAGAAAATTTAGATTTTTCTAAAATATTTTTTACTCCTTTTCTCACATCGAGTTACGGGAATCAGGAATCGAGAATCGAGCACTATTTTCGACTCAAACGCGCATGTTCGCCCAATAGTAGAGAGACAGTACAATTTGAGATTTGAGATTTGAAATTCACGTCGCCAATGAACTATTTAACCACTCACAAGCATCGCCTGTCCGCCGTAGCTTCAGCGAAGGCGGAAGTATCCAGAATCCGCCATTGGGCGTCCTGTGGAGAGAATCCAACTTTAGTTCACTTTAGGCACTTTAGCTCACTCTTAACTAACTTGCCCTCTACATCTGTCGAGAACCCTCTACAAATCAGCCCTTTTTATGCAAAACAAAGCCAATTTCCAAAAAAGTCAAATGAATGTAAATCCATATAATACAACAGATTATGAAAATAAATCCGATTGGACACTTGGTGAAAACAAACCCAATTCAAACCCAATCAAAGCCAAAACAAACCCAATCAAACCCAATTTTTCTCTTACCCAAATCCCCCAGCTTCCCTCTCCCTACCCATCAGGTTCCCTGACCCTCTTACATTTCTGCTTGGCCAATTACCCCATTTTCGCTGTTTTCAACCAATTTCACCCTCACCAGCTCGTTTCTTTTCACCTTTTTCCCTGTTTTTTCGAGGTAGACCATAAAATATCTTTCGCTTCGCCCACAGGCCTGCCCATTACTATTTTCCACTAAAATTACAGCAGTTTCGCCAATAAATTGCTGCCGATAATTTAGCCCTAATTCGATTTCCAGGTCACGCAATATTTGCGCTCTTTTCTTTATAACTCTATTATCTACCGTATCTTGCATACCTGCCGCGGCGGTACCTTGACGCGGCGAAAAGCTGAAAACGTGCATTTTTGCAAAGCCCGCCTCTTTCGCCAAATCGATAGTTTGCTCAAAGTCAGCATCCGTTTCGCCTGGAAAACCAACGATA
This sequence comes from Phycisphaerae bacterium, assembly GCA_030601745.1. Lineage (GTDB taxonomy): Bacteria > Planctomycetota > Phycisphaerae > Sedimentisphaerales > Anaerobacaceae > JAUVYQ01. Next base: position 12,881 of record JAUWBI010000005.1, on the reverse strand, counting down.
ATATCGGCGGTTATAGCAGGCCTGTCGAGCCGGGATTTAATTAACTCAATCTTATCTCTAAATTCCTCGGTTCTGTATTGCCTGCACATCTTTTTTAGTACCGCGTTTGAACCCGACTGCAGCGACAAATGCAGGTGCGGCATAATGTTACGGTGTTTGCAGAAGGTATCGAGCAATCGCGGCGTTACGTCACCCGGCTCCAGCGAGCTTACCCTTATCCTTGCAAGATTTGGGATTTCCGCCATTTTATCGAGCAGATTGGCTAATTTGTCGTTCTGCGGCTTATCCCGGTTCTTTCGTCTGACGCTTCTTCGGCCGTAAGCGCCGAGAAACACGCCTGTTACGACAATTTCCCTGTGGCCTGCTTCAACAAGGGCCTGCGCCTCCTCAAGGACCGCTTCGGCCGGCTTACTGTGAACAACGGGGCGGGTTTTGGGTATGATACAATAGGAGCAGCATCCGTCACAGCCATCCTGGACCTTTAGAAAAGCCCTGGTATGGCCTCTAAAGGAGGTTAATTGGGGTAGTTTGGGCCGATTGGCCGACTTGTTTTTATACTTGATTTCAGAGCTATTTTCTGTTCTAATAATAGTGTTTTCGCAGGTTTGAAGGCTTTGTGAGGCCGCCGGAGCGGCTTCACCGTTGACTATTTGGCTTAACGTGGCAGCAAGGCTGTTCCGATACCTTATGAGATGGACATTTTTACCCGAAGCGTTTAATTCGCCGATATCGACAGTTGGCAGGCAGCCAGAGACAACTATAACAGCATCAGGGCTTAGCTTTTGGGCTTTTCGGATGTATTGCTGGCTCTTGGCTGAGGCAGTATGAGTTACGCAGCAGGTATTGATAACAACCAAATCGGGCTTTTTAGTCCCGCACCTATCAGGCGTGAGCCCATACTCGGTAGGTGCGGGGTCGACCTGGTCGAGTCCGAGCTGTTCGAGCAGCTCTCGAATCTGCTGGCTTTCGTATTGATTGACTTTGCAGCCAAGAGTATTTATGGAAAAAGTTTTCATAATATGGTATAATTTATATTTGTTGAGATGGATTTACAAGGCTAATCGACTCAAGTTTGAACCATAAAGCAGGAGGTTTGTTATGGCGGCAAAATTCGGGGCGGTTTGGGCAATAGATATAGGTAATAATTCGCTGAAAGCATTACACTTAAGCGCTGAGAGCGGCGTTGTTGAAGTAATCGGCTTCGATAATATCCAGCACGGCAAAATTCTTACCGGAAGCGGAGTAGGGGCTGCGGAAAGGGACGAGCTGATTGCATTGAGTTTTCGCAGGTTTGTAAGTCAGAACGATCTGGGCAAAGATGATATAGTTGTTTCGGTGCCGAGCCAGAATAGTTTTGCACGGTTTGTGAACCTGCCGCCTGTCGAGCCGAAGCGCATTCCTGAAATCGTCAGGTTCGAAGCGGTTCAGCAAATTCCCTTTGATATCAACGATGTGCAGTGGGACTGGCAGTTGATGACAGAGACCGACAGCCCTGAAACCAGGGTGGGTATTTTTGCGATTAAAAATGAAGTGGTCAGCTCGGCACTGGAGCATTTTAGCAGAGAAAATGTGCAGGTTGGCTACGTTCAAATGGCACCGATGGCTCTGTATAACTACGTGTTGTATGACCGTTCCGACCTGGTTAGCGCTGCCGGCGACAAGCAGGGGCAAGCCATCGTTGTTCTTAACATAGGTGCGGAAAATACGGATTTGGTTGTCTGCACAAGGTCGACAGTTTGGCAAAGATGTATCCTTATAGGAGGTAATGCCTTTACGAGGGCGATAGCAGATACATTTAAACTTAATTTTGAGAAAGCTGAAAAACTAAAGCGCACCGCTCCAATGAGCAAATATGCCCGGCAGATATTCCAGGCGATGAAGCCGGTTTTTACGGATTTGGCCTCTGAAATCCAGCGGTCACTGGGCTTTTACAACAGTTCGAACCCCAACACTAAATTGTCGAAGATTATTGCTCTGGGCGGAGGAACGAAGCTGCGCGGCCTGCTGAAATACCTGCAGCAGAGCGTTCAGATACCTATTGAAAGGCCGGATTCGTTTAAGAGACTTGCGATAAGCTCAGATGTCTCGGCGGCGAAATTTCACGAGAGTGTCTGCGACTTTGGTGTTGTTTATGGTCTTGCTTTGCAGGGTTTGGGCCTGGCCCGGATAGAGAGCAATCTGCTGCCGCGCACTATTGCGCGGTCAATGGCCTGGGCAGGTAAAGCCAGGTACTTTACTGCTGCAGCGTGTGTGCTGCTGCTGGTTTCGGTTCTCTCCTTTGCAAGAACGTTTTTCGACAGCAAGCTTTACAGCGCTAAAGCAGACATCCGGCAGAAAAACAGCGACCTTATTGACGATGCCAGGCAGGCCATCAGCAATGATAAAGCTGAAAAAAGCAAAGGTTCCGGTTACGAAGCGATAATAGAAAAGGAATTTGAACCTTTTAAGTATCGTGATGTGATTCCGCTATTGCATCAAACGCTAATTTCAGCCTTACCGAACGAAGAAAACAATCCGGAACAGGCAGAGTTTTATAAGGCCTTTGCCGCTGGTGATGTAGAAGCGGTTTTGGAGATTTGCCGCGACCGCAAGGAGCGAAAGCAGATATTTGTAACGCATATGTCAGTTTACTTTGTAGAGGATGTTAACACTGCGCAGTTTGGTGACGTAGATTCTATGATGGAGAGAAGGGGTAGAGCCGGGGGCTATGGCGGCTATCCTGAAGAATATACGGCAGAAGAATATGCTTCGGTGTATGAAAGATATACTGAGGAAGAGCTTATAGCAATGGGCGTAATACGTGACGCTGCGGAGGAAGAGGAGGTCAAGGAAAATTCTGGGTTTGTGGTAACCATAGCCGGGTACAGTCCCTATAAAAACATAGGCGAATTGATGGACCCCCCCGGGGTGGGAGGCGATGAGAGTGAATGGGGATTTGTTACTCGACTGGAGCACCTTGATGACGTGAATAGTCCGTTTATGCTGTACAAGAAAACCGAGGTCGAGCACTTCAAGTTGGACACAGACCCAGTTAGTTGGGACCCTAAAACGCGGCAAAATCCGGCTGTTGAAAGGATTTTACAAGCGTTGGAGAGAGAGGGCAGTTCTGAAAGAAGAGAAGTGAACATGCGTCGTGAGACTTTCGTTTTGCGTGACCCTATGACAAAAGAGGTTGTCAGTAAGGTTGCTGAGCGCGACGAGGACGGAAAAGTGAAGACCGACAGGGCAGGCAACATTGTTTATAAAGTTAATGACTATTGGTTCGTACTGAATGCTAAATTTATCTGGGAAGATGCACCTAAGAGGCCTCGGGCGTCTACTACGCTCTGGAGGTAGATACCGCCCAGGGCGTTTGAGAAGGATGAGTAGATTAAGGTGATTAAAAATGGATATCTCCAAATTTAAAGATGTTATACTAAGTGTTTTTAAGACTCATTCATCGCTATTGGTGCCGGTTGTTATAGGGCTTGTTGGCGTGCTTCTTTTTATACCCACCCTGTTGATGAGCAGTAAGCTCAAGGAGCGGATGGCAGATGAAAGTATTACAAAGAGGGGCAGACAAATTGGGCTGTTGAGCAGAAGTGCCGTTGCGCGTGAGCAATGGAAGGTGGAGGAGGCGTATCAGCAGGAGCACAAAAAAGATGCCAATGAGATAGAAGATTTAGCCAGGCAGAGCACTCAAAGGGAGTTATTAAGCTATAAAATATTTCCTGCCCCGAAAGACAGTTCTCAGTTCATTTTCGAGGAATTCGGTCAGCAGTTTCGCGGTGCGGTAGATAATCTAATGGCCCGTATAAATGCCGGTGAATGCCCCAGCAAAGGCGATTTGGAGAAGAGTTTGCAGAGTTCCTTAGGCCGCCCTCGTCCTTTTTCTGATTGGGATGATGTTATAGGGGTGCCGTATGGGCGGTTAGGCGGGGCCAGGGCTGAGATAAGAGACGCCATTTGCCGGTCGAGAGCGGAATCTGCTTCTGTCTATGCCAATCCGGTTAATTTGAGTGGATACGAATTCTGGGGAAAATATGAATATGCGGGGATGGACGAGGCAGTTAAGGACTGCTGGTATTACCAGTCAGCTTACTGGATTATCGAAGACGTTATCGATACGATAGGCGCTATGAATTCCGGCTCGAATAGCGTTTTCACATCGCCGGTCAAACGGCTTCTGGGGGTATGGTTCACCTTTGCCGACGAGTTTGCAATGGGAGGCGTCAGTTCGGTTATTGCTGCCGGCCGCTACACAGGCAGAGAAAGAGTGACACGTGATAAGCCCAGTTATGTTCTTTCGATTAGAGATGGTCTTACAGACCCATGGACGGTGCGGACGTGCAATGATGATATTGATGTTATGCATTTTAACGTTTGTGTTGTGGTTAGTGCGAAGGAGATTTTGCCGTTTATGCGGCAACTTTGCAGCGCCAAGCGGCATAAATTCAAGGGGTTTTTCGGCGAAGAGCAGGAGCAAATCTTCAAGCATAATCAGATAACGATTTTAGAAAGTAAGATTAGGTTGGTTGTCGAGGGAGGCGCAGAATATGAAGGAACTCGCGGCTTCTACGAATACGGAGAATATGAAGAATACGGAGAAGGTGCTGGTGGCCTCTACGCCTCTAAAGGGATTCATGATCTCTACCGTTACGGCGAAGATGCCGTGGTAGAATTGGAATTAATTTGCGAATATATCTCTAACAAAAAGGGCTACGATGAAATTAAGCCGGAATTGGTTAAAAAAGGAGAATCGAAGACAGCGAGCCGCGGGTATTGAATGGTGGAGCGACGAGCGGGGATTTGAAAAGGGGAACTTAAAATGATTAAAAAAGGCAATAACTTGTTCGAAGAACATATTGAGAAGATAGTTTTTGCTATTGTTGGGCTTGCGTGCGTCATTCTTTTTTTTACCCGTGTTCTTTTCAGTCCCAATTATGTCGAATACGAAGGCGGCAAGTTTAGCCCGGGTGGTATCGATGATTACATATTAACAAGCAAGCAGGCTGCGGATTTGGAGGAGAATCTGAACCGTAAGCCCGAGCCAAAGTCATATGAGCGGAAAAAAGACATTTTTGTTGCTCGGCTCGACTCGGCCATAAGTGGTATTGATATTAACGCCGGGTGGCCACTGCCTATTCATAGCTCAAGGGTTAGTGACAGAAGTAAATATCGTATTCCGGAGATTGGTGAAGTCAACGAAGTGACAATGGGGTATATCAGGGCAGTGGCTTATGTGCCTACCGTGGAGATTAACGAGCAAAATGTTTATGACAAAGCTGCGAGAGAGGTCAATGATATTGATTTTGTAACTGTGGAAGCGAAGTTCGATGTTAAGGGATTGTATGAGAGGTTTTATGACAGTTTTGCCGGCAGCGATGTTGAGGAAGAAGAATGGCGTGACCCGTGCCTTGCGAATCCGGTTTTTGCGGCTGTGCAGTTGCAAAGACGAGAGGCGCTGGCCGATGGCAGCTGGGGTGATTGGCAAATCGTGCCTCGAACCAGGATTGACCATCGCAAAAAAATGTTTGAAGTTATAGAAGATGTTGAGAAGCTGCCGCCTGGCGGGATGAAGGTGCGTCTGCTTCAATTTGATAATAGGGTAGTGAGGATGGATTTGTTGCAGCCGAAGGCTTACAAAATCGCATCTGCAAGAGAAGAGTGGTTTCCTCCCTCGCTGCATAGGATGTTTCTGCAGCAGCTCAGAGAGAAAGAAATGGAACAGAGGCGTGCAGCCATAGAGGCGGCCAGGGAGGCAGAAAGGGCGGGGCGTGAGCAGGACTTTGAGAGGAGACGCGAAGGGCGGGGCGTCAGAAGCACAGAGCCATGGCGGCGTTCAGTGGGCAGAAGCTATGAAGATATCGAGGGGAGTTATGAGTTTGCTGGTGGCGGTACGTCTGTACGAGGAAGGCGGCCAAGAACAAGTCGAAGTGAACGTGGGAGCGATAGGCTTTCTTCGCCAAGGAGAATAGAGCGTGAGGAGCGTGAGAGGGAGAAAGAACGTTTACGTTTAGCAAGGAGCAGAGAGGTTTCAAGGACGACATCGGTAGGTGATGTTTATAGAGAATTTAATGGGATTTTGATTACCAGGAGAACTGATCTTGCCAGGATGCGTGAGCCATTGGTGTTCTGGGCTCACGATGATACTGTTGAGCCGGAGAAGCACTACCAATACAGAATTCGGTTAGGCGTTTTTAATCCGGTAGCTGGGACAAATCAGTTCAGCGAGGGATATAGAGGTTTGAAGAACAAAGTCGTTTTGTGGAGTAAGTTTTCTGACATAACGGAGGCCGTAGAGCTTCCGGGGAGGTTGTACTTTTTCGCGCGTGATATACAGGAGGCCGGCAAGATTGTTACGGTACAGGTCTCCAGGTATGTGCTGGGTTATTGGAACAGTAAGGACTTTGCGGTCAAGCAGGGAGAAGTTATAGGCAAGGTTGTCGAGTCCGAAACGACCTCGGCAAGCAGACGTCGGGCAACGGCAGAAGAATATACTGTGGCATATGAAGAATATACTGAGGAAGAGCTTAGAGCAATGGGCGCGGGTATAGTACCTATGGTACGTACAGTACCCGAGACAATTGATTATACTACCGGGGCAGTTTTGGTGGATATTATAGCTGTGAATGATTGGTCGGGTGGAAAGAATCTGCATCGCAGAGGTTATTTTGATATGCTTTACACTTTTGATGGGATGAATATAGAGCGTATGCCTATTAGAACGAGGTATTGGGCTAAAGAATTGCTGATTATGTTTAATGAAATCAGGAAGTCCGAAAAAGAGCCGAGGGAACCTTTCCGAGATTGGGGCAGCAAAGTGACTGAAGGTGCACCGGTCATTTCAGAGCCGGAATATGAGGAGGAATACTATGAGGAATATTATAGGGAGTATTTAGATAGATAGGATATACGATTGTTAATTTTATGGGCTTTCAGGATATGTTTTATTAGTTGGAAACGTTGATACTTGCTTGCGCCGGCACAGGCTTAAGTGAGCGTAACCGAAGTGCCGATTCAAGTGAGAGGGCCCCCAAACGCGGAAAAGAGCCTTTGGGAACCCAGGGGGGCCTACTACTCACAGTCAATTGTTATCTCAAACTCATCCGGGGGTATCATATCTATAAAATTGTCGCTGAATTGTCCGGGCGATGGGCAATTGGCATAACCGCCTGAAAAACGTCGATAGACGCTTCTGCTTAAGGTGTGCCAAAAAGAGCAAAAAAATTTCGAGAAATTAGCATAATTTTATTGACTTTGGCTATTATCGGCCATAAATTGCTTGCTAATAGAAGTGTGTAGAGGAGTGGTGAGAAAGGTTTTAGTTTATTCTCACTTCAACTTTCAACTTTTCCTTTCAGTACACGCTCAAAAGGTTTTAGGCAATCAGGAGTATTTTGTTGCGAAAACAAGACTGTCAGGAAGGAGGTGATGAGCTTATGACACACCCAACAGGGATTTTTTAGTTAGGGATTTTGTTTGTTTGAGTTTTTGGTAACTATCTTGCTAACAATAAGGAGAAATAGCGATGAGAAAGTTAATTTTCTGTCTGGTTGTCGGTTGTCTGGTCGCCGCTGGTTTACTCGCCGCCCAGGCTTTTGCGGATAAGCCCGCACTGGATATTCGGCTTGCCCGGGTGGGGACGTACTCGACCGGTGTCTTCGACGATAAGGGTGCTCAGATTCTCGATTACCACGCACCGTCAACGCGGCTTTTCATCACAAACTGTTCAGACAAAACGATCGATGTGGTGGACATTTTAGCGATTGGCCGACCGAAATTACTATTCCAAATCGAATTGTCTGGAAAGCCACTAAGTGTTGCGGTCCATCCCTCTCTCGATTTGGTCGCTGTCTCTTGCAAGGCCAAGCCAGCGACCGACCCCGGGACGGTGGAGTTCTTCAGTATCGACGGTGAGTCTTTGGGCGATGCCATCGAGGTCGGCTCGCTGCCTGATATGATTATATGGACCCCCAACGGCGAGAAACTGCTGGTCGTCAACGAGGGCGAGCCGAGTGATGACTACACAATCGACCCGGAGGGCTCGGTCTCGATTATTACACTCGGCGGAGGCGTGGAGACTGCCGGATTTACTGGGGTTCCCATCGATGCAGACGTTCGCATCTTCGGCCCTAACGCAACCGCCGCCCAGGACCTGGAGCCCGAGTACATCGCGGTCTCGGACGACTCGTCAACTGCGTGGGTTACATTGCAGGAGAACAACGCAATCGCCAAGCTGGACATCGACAACGCCCAGTTCGAGTGGGTTCGGGGGCTCGGCTGCAAAGACCACGGCGCCGAGGGCAACGGACTCGATGCGAGCAATAAAGATAAGGCCATCAATATTCAAACCTGGCCTGTACTCGGGATGTATCAGCCGGATGCCATCGCCACCTTTACCATCAATGGCGGGCGTTACTTAATCACGGCCAACGAAGGCGACGCACGCGAGTATGTATACGAGATCATTGATCCGGAAACCGGTGAGGAAATCGAGGTTGTCGCTTTTTGCGAAGAAGCAAGGGTGGCAGACCTGACCCTCGACCCGGTAGCCTTTCCAGATTGGGAAGAGCTTCAAGACAAAAAGAAGCTTGGCCGATTGAAGGTTACCACCTCATTCCCGGCTGAGGAAGGCCCGGATGGCTACGCCGAGCTCTACTCCTTTGGCGCCAGGTCATTCACGATATGGACCGATGAAGGAGAACTCGTGTTCGACAGCGGTGACCAATTAGAGCAGATTATTGCTGAGGCATATCCCGACTTTTTCAACACGACGGATGACAAGAACAAGTTCGATGACCGTAGCGATGATAAGGGCCCAGAGCCTGAGCACGTCATTGTAGGTAAGATTGCCGAGAGCACGATTGCGTTCATCGGCCTTGAGCGTATGGGTGGAATCGTGGCCTATGATGTCAGCGACCCGGCCAATCCCAGGTTCCTCGATTACGTCAACAACCGTAACCTTAAGGAGGACCCCGAGATTGAAGATGGTGTAACCAATCGGAAGGTACGTGACCTCGGCACAGAAGGCCTGATATTTATCCCGGCAGATAAAAGTCCGATGGACCAGGCCCTGGTTGTTGCAAGCAATGAGGTCAGTGGAACAACCACCATCTATATTGTTGTTACCAGAGGTGTCGGACCGTAATGGGTCCTGAGACGGCTTTGGTTCGTACGTAAAAGGTCGATTATGTTTGCCGTCCGGCGCACGATATCACAGCGCCGGACGGCTTGTTTTGTGCGCTTTTGAAGATACCGGTAATAAAGGCGGGGTAAAACTCAGGGCTAAATACGACTATATTTGCGAAAATAAAGGGTTGCAAATTTCATCTCCTAAGTTTATATTTATTGCTTCTGCTTATCTTTGAAAGGGTTGATAAATGAAGTACGATATAGCTGATTTGTCGTTGGCGCCGGAGGGTAAGAGACGCATTCTGTGGGCTGATAATGATATGCCGGTTCTGGCGGCGATACGGAGGCGATTTGCAAAGAGCAAGCCATTAAAGGGTAAAAACGTTTCGGCTTGTTTGCACATAACCGCTGAGACGGCTAATCTGGCCAGGACACTGAAAGCAGGGGGGGCAAATGCTGTTCTCTGCGCATCTAATCCGCTCAGCACACAGGACGATGTGGCCGCATCGCTGGTGAAAGATTTTAAGATACCGGTCTTCGCCATCTGTGGTGAAAATCGCAGCACTTATTATAAACACATCAACGCAGCCATCGACCATAAGCCGGTTATTACGTTTGACGACGGTGCTGATTTGGTGAACGAGTTACATACGCGCCGAAAGAAAGAAGCCCACCGGATTATTGCGAGTATGGAAGAGACCACAACGGGTGTTAATCGTCTGCGGGCGATGGCTCTGAAACGCAAATTAAAGTTTCCAGTTATTGCGGTAAATGACGCTGCAACCAAGCACCTTTTCGACAATCGCTATGGTACGGGCCAGTCAACGGTTGACGGTATTATTCGAGCGACCGATTTTCTAATGGCCGGCAAAAAGATTGTAGCGGCGGGGTATGGCTGGTGTGGTCGAGGTTTTGCTATGCGAGCGAGAGGGATGGGGGCTATCGTTATCATTACGGAAGTCGATGCAATCAAGGCGCTTGAGGCGGCTATGGACGGCTTTGAGGTTATGCCGATGGCACAAGCGGCAAAGGTCGGTGGGCTGTTCGTAACGCTCACGGGCAATAAAAACGTTATACGGGCCGAGCATTTCCGTGCGATGAAAGATAGAGCGGTCGTTGCTAACAGCGGGCACTTCAACGTTGAGATAGACATACCGGCCCTGAAAAAGCTCAGCAAGAAGGTAATCCGTAACGTGCGCAACCACGTGGATGAATATATCTTGAGAAATAACAAGCGAATTTACCTTCTGGCTGAAGGGCGGTTGATTAACCTTGCAGCGGCTGAGGGTCATCCTGCAAGCGTGATGGATATGAGCTTTGCAACGCAGGCGTTAGAGGCAGAATATGTGGTAAGAAAACAGGGCAAGCTTACCGTTGCGGTCCACGATGTCCCTATCGAGATAGAGCAGCAAGTGAGCAGGGTGAAACTGAAATCAATGTCGATTGGAATAGACAAACTTACGGCCGAACAGGTTGATTATCTTGCCAGCAGCGGTGAAGGGACGTAGCTCGATGCTCGATACTCGTAAGGCAAATCGAGAATCGAGTTTCAAAGGTAGGGTTATGGATAATAAGCAGATAGATAAGAGGCCCAAAGTGGCCTCGAAGTCTTTTATGGCTGTTGGCCCCACGCTGCACTACAGCCATAAAAATGTTCAAAGATGCTGGCTGCTTGCTGTTGCGGCCTTTGGTATAAGCTGTCTTTTCTGGTCGAAGATAGTAACCGGCTCATTCTGGTCGTTCAACTTTGTCGCTGTAACTTCTCCCGAATTTTGGCATTTGGGTCAATCTGATAGAACCGTCGTGAGCATATTTGAATATCCCTGGCAGATTCTTGCTTTAGGTCTGCTTATGGGTATTTTAGGCATTGTGCCGGTGTTGATATCGCAGCTTATGAGCTTCCGGTACAGTTTGCTTTTTATACTGGCAGTATTTTTCTTAGCGAATTTGCCGGCCTTTGCGATTTGCCTTTTGATAAGTTGTGTTGCGGCGGCGTGTCGTCCGCTTCGTTTTCGTTCCCGCTTCACTGCGATAGCGTTATGCACAGCACCGCAGCTTCTTTATTGGGGGTACTTCGGCGGTGCGAGGGGGGTAGAACCTATTACATGGGGGTTTTCTTTTACGCCGTGGATTTGTGCCTGGCTTATTGGTTTAAGCATAGCGGCATTAGTTCTCGGCATAGGTCATTTTACGCGTTATCGGCCGGGCCTTGTCTGGACGTTTACTTCTGTTTTCCTTTTATTGGCTCTCGTGACTTTTGAGATGAGAATGGGCTTTGACGAATTAGACTATCAGCTCTATGTGGCAAAGAATAATCCGGAAGATGTGAGCGAATTTCGGGAGCACAACATAACAGAAGCGCTGGACGAAATGATTACAAATCCTTCTGAGGCGGTCAGAAGACATATTGGAAGTTTCTTTTACCCTACTGAGGAAATACCGCTTCGTGCAGCGTTGAAAGAGAAAATCCAGACTGATTTAAGTTACGATCGTTGGCCATGGTGGTTTATAGTGCCGGAGGAGTTAAAATATCAAGCAAAAAGACAATGGCTTTTCGGGCAGTACGACTTATTTATAAGCCGGCGATTCAAAAGTCCTCGGATGCCGATAGCACTGTACTACAAAGCGCTTCTGAGCGAATACAGCCTGGATATTAATATGTTCGGAGAAAAAGAAATATTGCGTTTTTACAGTGATTACCCATACGAAAGGTCGCAGGATATCTGGGAGCGGTTGTACACTGAATTTGGTGACAGTCCGGAATCATTAGAAGCACGATGGCGTATTGCGAAGCATTGGGCCGGTCATGGTAAGTTTGAGCAGGCAGACAAGCTTCTTGGTGAGGGCCAAGCCCTGGTCGCCGAGCGATTGAAACTATTCGAAAAAGAACAAGCACAAAGTGGCACATTTTTTCGCCTGTTTCGTCAGCCGGCTGATTCGGCAATGACAAAGTCTAAGTTAGAAGAATTGCAGAGGAAATTAAATCAGTTGCGCAATCTTATAGGAAAGGAAAATCGGACCGATAAGCCGACATCGGTCAAACGTTTAGCAAGATTTGTTATGCTAAACCCCCATGCCTTCGATTATGTCTGGCGCCTTGAGGAATTGCTGGCGCAAATAGGTGAGAACGACCCTCTCCGTGACAACATCTTGTTGGCGCAAACGAAACTCGTTGCCGATGAGCAACAGCGGGCGGAAGAACTAAGTCAGCTACACAAAAAATTTCAGAATACCGACGGGGGGATGCAGGCGTTATATGAGCTGGCCCGTTTGGAGATTGGTCTATATCAGAATGAATCGAATGAAGAGCAGAAGAAAAAGTATCTGGGTGAGACAAGAGCAACTCTGATGAACTTTATCAAGTTGTATCGCAATAGTGTTTATACTAAGCAAGTCAAAAAGATTCTGGATGACCTGCCGACAGTTGAATAATAGGCAATGCTATTTGGTTCACCGTTCCTTTGCTGCGCTCGCTGTAGTTCCTGAACCAACATATAGTTTTGGGTTGCCCTGCTGGGTCTTTATTATAATAGATTCCTTGGCTGTGTTTGGAGTAACAAGTGGATCGGCGGGGATTGCTCGCGATGACCCATTTTTCTGGGTGGTGAGGGGTAACCCATCTTAGTGTGCAAAAAATAACCTCCATGTGCCGATAGTATCAAAAACTACTCGGTACACGGAGGTATCTCATGAACGATAATATCCTATCGGCAAGCGGCAGAACTTTCCATAAATTTATCGCATATCTAACCGACCAGTTGTCCAAG
>JAUWBI010000024.1 GCA_030601745.1 Phycisphaerae bacterium | reverse complement strand
GAGCAGCTCGTTTATAGGAATCTGGCTCTTGACGGTTATACCCTGCTCGGCGGCACAACGCTCACAAATGTGCATCTCGCTGCGCACCCCGTCGATAATCTCAGTCAGGTGAATAGTGGCGTCATTTTTGTTACAAATCTGACATTGCATAATTAACTCGATACTCGATTCTCAATACTCGATGCTCGATTTTCTTCTTCTACGGGCGTCGAACATCCAGCATTGAGCTTTGCTGTTTGTTATTATACCAGAATCCTGCTGAAACTGCAAGGTTTTCAGGTTCTCTCCGGAAATATCGTCAAATTTGGAAAATCACTGCAGGATGATTTATCTATCTGGCGAATTTTGCCGAACAGCCCGGTTCCTCAACCACCCTGATAGCTTCAAGTTTGACGCCCTGGGGCAGTTTCGGCTCAAGTTTTTCATATATGTATCCGGCCACGTTCTCGGCCGATGAGTTATTCCGCTGGAAATAACCGATTTTGTCTAACGCCGTATTATCAAACTCAGCTATCGTTTTATCGACCATAGCTTTGAGCTGGCGAAAGTCCATAACAAGTCCCATACTGTTTAGCGCCTCTGTGCTGACATCAACGGTAACCGACCAGTTATGCCGGTGCGGAGGTTCTTTCGAGCCGTCCGGCAGGGTCAGTTGATGCGATGCCCAAAAGTGCGTTTCGACACTGAGGGTAAACATATCTCGTATCTCGTATCTCGTGAAGCGTATCTCGTGTTTCGCTTCACGTTTCACACTTCACGATTCACGTTTTTTCAGGCGTTGCTGCAAACGATTATGGACATTTTTCGGAATCAGCTTTGTTAGGTTACCGCCTAATGAAGCCACCTGGCGAATCAAGGTCGAGCTGGTAAAGCCATACTGCTCACTGGTCATAACAAAGACGGTCTCTATGCCGGCCACAGCTCGGTTGGTCATAGCAAGCTGGAACTCATACTGAACATCGGTAAGGCTTCGCAGGCCACGCAGGATGACATCAGCCTTCTTTTTGGCGGCGTATTCAACCGTCAGCCCGTCAAAGCTCTCTACCGAGATACCGGGCATATCGGTTATCAGTTCAGCTATCATCTCCACCCGCTCTTCGGGCGTGAAAAGCTGGTTTTTGACCGGACTTCGGCCGACCGCAATGATAAGCTCGTCGAAGAGTTTTATGCTGCGGTTGATAACGTCCAGATGCCCGTTTGTAATCGGGTCGAACGAGCCGGGAAAAATCGCTCTTACAAACTTTCTGGCCATCAGCACTCCTTTGACAATTGATTATTGATGAGTGATTACTGATTACTCGTAATATGTTAAATTATTAATAATCAATAATCAATAATCATTTTTCAGCCACTGGTTCAGCCAGCCGATTACCGTCTCGTGCCAGAGGATGCAATTTGCCGGCTTGAGCACCCAGTGGTTTTCATCAGGGAAGTAGAGCAGTTTGCTGTCGATGCCGAGGCGCTGCAGGGCGTTAAACGTGGACAACCCCTGCGTATCCACCACCCGAAAATCCAATGCGCCGTGGATGACCAGCATTGGGGTTTTCCAGTTCTTAACGTAGTTCACAGGGTTATGCTTCTCGTAGCCGGCGGGGTTGTCCCAGGGTGTGCCGAGATGGTCCCACTCGGGGAACCAGAGTTCTTCGGTGTCAAAGTAGGCCATCCGCTCGTCAAGGTTGCCGTCGTGATTGACCAGGCAGCGGAAACGGTCGGGCCAGTTGCCGGCTATCCAGTTAATCATATAACCGCCGAAGGAAGCGCCCAGCGCACCCACCCTGTCGCCGTCCATCCAGGGATACCGCTTCAGGGCAGCGGCCAGACCTTTCTGCAGGTCCTCCAGGGGCTTTCCGCCCCAGTCGCCTCGGATGGAATCGGTAAAGGCCTGTCCGTATCCGGTGGAACCGTGGAAATCCACCATAACCGCAACGTAACCTGCTCCTGCATACGCTTGCGGGTTCCAGCGGTAGTGGAAACTGTTCCCGAAAGAGCCCTGAGGACCTCCGTGAATCAGAAAAGTTACCGGATATTTCTTGCTTGGATTAAAATCAATGGGTTTGACCACGTAGCAATAGACAGTTTCGTTGTTCCATCCCTTGAAAGAGAACTGCTCATATTCACCCATACGAGCGGTGGCGATTTTTTCTGAGTTAATATTAGTGATTTTACGCACATTGCTGCCGTCAGGTTTAACCGAATACAGTTCCACCGGGCTGCGCAGGTTGCTGGCGCCATAAACAATCCTGCCGCCTGCTATGCCGGGCGAGCCCCGCCTCTGTGGCAGGGGCCGGGGCGAGCTGACTCTACCGTCTTTCACGACGGTGCGAACTTTGCCGGTTTTCACATTGATGGCGAACAGGGATTTTTGGCCTGTATTAGCTGCTGTCGCGTAAATCGTTTTGCTGTCTGCCGACCAGCAGAATGACGAGGGGCTGCGGTCCCAATTTTCTGTCAGGCTCCGTCTCCTGGCTCCGGGCCAGGGCTGAAGGATAATTCGGAAGCGGTCAGACTCGTATCCAGGCCTGGCCATAGCTAAGTAAGCCAGAGTCTTGCCATCGGGCGAAAAGACCGGATGAGTGTCCCAGGCTTGGTTTCTTGCGGTTAGAGGTGTTGGTGATTTGGAGCCGTCAACCGGTGCCAGATAAAGGTTGAAGTCTGTCGACCAGGGTTCTTCCCGGCCATCCCGGCGGACATAACGGGCGGTAAAAATGACCCCTTTCCCATCCGGTGTGAATGTGATTTCCTCCGGGCCGCCGAACGGTTTGGAAGGAGTATCGGCGTCCATACCAGGCATTACGTCCACTGCGTCACCTCCCACCGTGGGCATCACAAACAGGTGTGAGCGTCGGCCGTCTTTCCAGGTATCCCAGTGCCGGACAAATATCCGCTCGTAAATCCGTCCGCTCGCTTTTTTTGCCTCGATTTCGTTTAGTCTGTCTTTTGTTTCCACGGCGGTGCTGCAGTCCGGGAAGACTTCCATAGTGAAACCGATGTGCTTTCCATCGGGTGAGACGACCAGATTCCCAACGTCAAGCGGCTCATCGGTAACCTGTTCTGCTTCTCCGCCGTCAATCCGAATCCGCCAAACCTGTGAAGAGTCCGAGCGAGCGGATATAAACCAGACCGACCTGCCGTCGGGCGCCCAGCGGGGATTAAAGTCTTTTGACAGATGAGAAGTCAAGCGGCGAAGTCCCGTCCCATCCGCGCCGACCAGCCACAGGTCTGTTCGCCCGACGTTTGCTTCGAGGTCGGTTTTTCGCAGCACGAAAACAATCCACCTGCCGTCCGGCGAAACCTGGGGTTCGGAGATACGGTCCATCGCTAACATATCGTGAACGGAAAACGGATGAGTTTGCCCGGCAGGCGCTGCAGCAAGAGCTGCCACACTTGCATACAGAAAAATGAACAAGAACAAAGGTATCAGACGCATCCCGTTAGAAATTCTACGGGCTTTACGAATATCAGCCCTTTTAGGCGGACTACAACCAATAATATAGACTAAAAAGCGAAGACTTCTAACGGGACGCATAATTTTGTCCTTTCTTTCCTTAGTGCTCTGTGACAGCTCAATTGATGGCTGTCATTGCGAGCGAAGCGAAGCAATCTCAACTCATCGAAAGTCCGAGATTGCTTCGTCGCTTACGCTCCTCGCAATGACAATTCCTCAAATCACAAGTCACAGAACACTACCGCGGAGTTCGCCATCCTTGGGACTCCTTACGCCGAGAACGCTGAGTTATTTTAATTGTCATTTTTTTTCTGCGAGCTTTGCGTTCTCAGTCTGTGCTTCGGAATTTTTTTCTTTGGTGATGGTAACGGGGATATCGAGCCAGAAGGTCGATCCCTTGCCGGGCTCGCTTTTCATCCCAATATCACCTGCCAGCATGGATGCCAGTTCCTTACTGATGGCAAGTCCCAGCCCGCTGCCGGTCGATTCGCGGGTTATAGAGCCGTCGGCCTGCCGGAATTTTTCAAATATCTTTTCCCTGTCGGGCTCGGCAATACCGCAGCCGGTATCGGTTACTGCAATCCGGACCGTCTTTTCGTCGGCCATCTTGGCTCGAATTTCAATCCTGCCGCGCTGCGGCGTGAACTTTACCGCGTTACTTAGAAAATTGTACAGTATCTGCTGGACCTTGCCGGCATCTGTTGAAAGAATCGGTATATCATCGTCGGCCAGGAGTTTTACTTTGATTTTCTTTTTCTTTGTCAGCAGTGAGAAAGATGCCATCACATCTTTACACAACTGCGGCACAGTGGTTTTTTCTACGTGCAGCTCCATTTTCCCCGCCCTGGTCTTTGCCAGGTCCAGCAGGTCGTTAATCATGTTTAAGAGTCTATTTCCGCTGGTGATAATATTCTCAGCGTACCTTCGGGCTTTGTCCTGTTTTAGAATGTCGGGCTTTTCCCGCAAAACCTGGGCAAAGCCCAGTATCGCATTCAACGGCGTTCTGAACTCGTGCGAGATATTGGCTAAAAATTCGCCCTTTACTTTGTTGGCCTTGAACAGTTCGATGTTTCGCTCGGACAGCTCTGCTATTTTATCGTCGAGCTGCTTGTTTGCCTGCCGCAGTTTCTCCTGTGTCGCTTGCAGCCCATCGAGCATATTATTGAACGCATTGGCAAGCTTCTCATATTCGTCGCCGGTTTTTATCGAGCTTCTTATATCGAGATTGCCCTCGGCGACATTGTTTGCAAGTGCCCGCAGCTGCCGGATGGGTCGCAGGATTACTCGCTGGGTTATCATATAAAAGGCAACGACCGCCCCCGCCCCGGCGATTAGGCCGGCAACGATTATCCAGACCAGATTTAAAAGGGTCGTGCCGGCCGGGCGTTGAATAACCGCCGCCCCTATCAGCTCATTTGGCGAAAATGCGCTGGCGGAACCCTGCGGATTATGACAGCTTATACAGCCGTCACCGGCCTTAAAGATTCGCACATAATTGCTGTAAAGAATGCCGTCTTTTGTCTCGAAAAAGATATTCTCGTCTCTTGCCTCCTCGGATTTTAGAGATTCAATCATCTCTTTTTGTTCTTCGGTCAGTTGCTGGAGTTGTTTTTCATTCTCCTTTGTGAACCCCGCCCCTGCGGCAGGGGTCGGGGTGAAGCGAATCCAGCGTATCTCGCGGTCGTTTACGTCAAGCACTGCACCGGTATTGTCTAATGCGGCAAGGGCTGTTTCGCCGGGCTCTTTTAATTGAAAGTGCCGACGCAGCAGCGTATCAGCTTTGGCCCGCCCGGCATCGAGGGATGCCTTTTGGGTGAGTTTGCCCATCCAGATATAAGGAATCGAAAGTGCCAGAGTGAGTACCAGTACCACCGCCGCCCCAAAGGTGAGCCGACACTTCTTCGCCAGCGAAAGCGGCGACAACCGCAAAAGCTCCAGAATCCTGTGATAAATGTTATGTATGTACCTTCGCATAAGCTTGACTCCGCAAACTACTGCCAACTATTCGGTCTTAGTATGATATCGTTCCCAATTTTTATTTTCTCTGGAAATTGACAGGCTTTAAGGAGCCGTTGCGGCATTTTTATCCTAAAATCTGCTTCTCTTTTCAAGTCGTTATTATTACGACCTATGGGGAACATAACACCGATTTCTTTTCCAGGGGCATATTTGTGAACTGCCTGAATGGCCGGTATTAAATCGCTATCAGCGGATATTATCAGGGCCTTATCATATAGATCGTCTATGGCGTCACCGAGTAGTTTCAAGGCGATATTTACATCGGTGCGTTTTTCCTCATGTGTTTTGTAAAGCCGACCACATCGATGACATCTGACTTCTTTTTCCAAGAAGCGACCCTCTATTGTGTCGACTCTTGCCCACCGAAGGGCTTTTATATAGTTTTTGTGGCGGAGCGTATTGTCCTGTTTCCAACGAACAATCGCAGTGAAATAAAAAATCCCCATAATGCGGTCATGCTTGCCTACTACATTTTCTGCCAGCTTCCTATAGTTTAGCCACTTGTATTTTTGATAGGGCGGTTCCTGTAAAGCGTAGTAAACATTAAATCCGTCCACATAAACACAATAACGACTCATTTTGTCCTCAATCATATGTGCGCAAAAAATAACCCAGGCTCCGAAGAAACCTGGGGCCTGATGGCTATTCCCACCAGGGATGTAATTATATTATCGCTAATGTAACCAAAAGAGTCAAGCAAATTTTTTGCATTTTTTTGCAATTTTTTTGCCTCGGTTTTGAGCCCAGCCGTTACTTTTTTTCGTCTTGCTTCGGCTCTATTGCGTGCAGATGTCTTTGTGTTCGCAGATTCAGCTCATCGAGCTGTTTGGCGTCTACTTCGCTCGGCGCATCGGTTAAGAGACACTGGCCTCGCTGGGTCTTCGGGAATGCGATGACGTCCCTTATGTTCTCCGTTCCGGCCAGGAGCATTATAATTCTGTCAAGGCCCAGTGCAATTCCGCCGTGCGGCGGAGCGCCGTATTCCAGGGCCTTCAGGAAGAAGCCGAACCGCTGCTGTGCCTGCTCCTTTGATATATTGAGCAGGTCAAAGACCTTCTGCTGAACGCCTGCGTTGTGGATACGGATACTGCCGCCGCCAATCTCACTGCCGTTGACGACAATATCGTAGGCCTGCGAGCGAACATTGGCCGGGTCGGTTTCGAGCTTGTCCAGGTCCTCTTGCGCAGGAGCGGTGAACGGATGATGCAGTGAATCGTAGCGCTTTTCATCCTCGTTCCACTCGAACAGCGGAAAGTCCATTATCCAGACAAATTCAAAGCGCCCTTCTTTGTAGAGCTTCAGATCCCGCGCAAGTTTGCACCGCAAGGGGGCCAACGCCTTGTTGGCCGCTCTTTCGGTATCGGCGACAAACAAAAGCAGGTCACCGTCTTTTGCCTCGAAGCGTTTAATTATCTGCTGCTGCAGCTTCGGACTGAAAAACTTGGCGATACCGCCGGCAAGCGATAGCTTATCGTTTTCTTTTTTTACCTTACACCAGGCCAGACCTTTTGCTCCGTAGTCGCCGACAAAGTCGGTCAGCGTTTTTTCGATATCGCTTCTGGAGTATTTTTCGCCGGGTGTACAAAGCCCTTTTACAATCCCGCCTTTTTCAATCACTGTCGTAAATACCTTGAACGTGCTTTGTTTTGCGATATCGGATATGTTTTTGAGCTTCATATCGAATCGCAAATCCGGCCTGTCGGTGCCGTAGTCGTCCATCGCCTCTTTGTAGGACATCCGCCGCATCGGCGCCGCCACGTCCACATCCAGAATATCTCTCCAGATTTTTGCTAATAAGTTTTCGTGAACGCCGAGGACATCGTTACTGTCAACGAAGCTCATCTCGACATCGATTTGCGTAAATTCCGCCTGTCTGTCGGCCCGCGGGTCTTCATCGCGGAAGCACCGCACTATCTGGAAGTATTTATCGACGCCGCTGACCATTAGGATTTGCTTAAATAGCTGCGGCGATTGCGGCAGTGCATAGAAACAGTTCTTGTGCAATCTGCTGGGCACGAGGAAATCTCTTGCCCCTTCCGGCGTGCTCTTGGCTAAAAAGGGCGTCTCAATCTCCCAGAACCCCAATCGGTCGAAATAATCCCGCACAAGTTTGGTGACCCGATGGCGTATCCGCAGTTTCTCCTGCATCTGAGGCCGACGAAGGTCGATATACCGGCTGGCTAATCGAAGCTCCTCACTTGTCTTTTCGGCGCTGTCGATTTCAAACGGCGGTGTCCTGGAGACATTGAGAATTTCCAATTGCTGCACGGAGACTTCGATTTGTCCGGTCGGCAGCTTCGGATTTTCCATACCCTCGCTTCGCGGCTGAATTATTCCCCTGGCGGCTATCACCCATTCGCAGCGGACCGTCTTTGCAAGCTCGTGGGTCTGGGGATGAGTTTCAGGATTAAAAACTAATTGGGTCAGCCCGAATTTGTCACGAAGGTCGATGAATACCAGATTGCCGTGGTCGCGATAAGAATGGGCCCAGCCGGCCAGAGTAACCCTTTTGCCGGCATCTTCCAGCCGAAGCTGCCCGCACGTATGTGTTCTTTTCAGCATAGCAAAATCCTAAAAACGTAAAAAAACAAATCATTCTATACTCATTAGATCATAAATTAGCTGTGCTTTACACCCAGCTAAATCGGCAGGCAATGCATCCTTAGCTGAAAGTTTTTCATATGCTTTGTTGTGAATTCTTTCCTGAAAGATGACAGCGCTTAACGAGCAATTAGCGAGAATAAAATAGAGAGCTTCTTCATGGTCAAAATCGTTTTTCAAAAGTAAGCGACAGAGATTATCAAAAGTGTAAAGTTCATATACGATATATAGTCCATTACTACCTTTTGGGAATTTTTCCAGAAAGTCTAAATCTTCCTTCATTTAAATCACTTCTTTAATCTTCAAGCTGGCATTTGATGTAAATTAGAATAGCCGAACAGCCCCGTTTCGTCAATAACGGGTTTTTAATATTTGGCTGGTTGGCCGGCAAGCATCTTGAATACATCGACTCCATTCCCCAGGTATCGATGAAACGGTTTCCTAATTACCCCTGCGTTTCTTTGAGCATGTTCCGAAGATAAATATGCTCATTGCCATTCCACGGCTTGGAGCATATATCAATATCGCCATCGCCGTCAACATCTGCTGCCTTGGCTTCGTGGCACCGTTTGCCGCTGAGAATTAGATGCTCTTTCCACTTTCCGCCTTTACCGTCCAGGTTTTCCCAGATAAACCATTTATGGGTCGGGCTTTTTGTCAATGGCCCTCCGCCTGAAAAAACATCAAGGTCGCCGTCGTTATCGAAATCCGCCACAGCGATTGAATGGTAGTCCTGGCCGGTCTTGCCTGCAATCATATGTCTGGTCCATACTCGGCCTTTACCATCCTTGTTCTCGTGCCACGCCACCCGTCCGCTCACACAATCCCCCTCGGCTTGAACGACATCGATATCTCCGTCTTTATCGAGGTCAACCGCCCACGTTTTTGTCATCAGGGGAAATCTTGCATCGGGCTGCCCGAAATTGATGTTTTTGTGCTCCTTCCATTTGGTTCCCTTGCCATCTTCATTTTCAAACCACACGTTTGAGCGGACAACGTCATTGTCGCCGTCGCCGTCGATATCGGCAACGCCCGCCGGGTCAATTCCACCGTGGACCGCTTCGCCGATTTTGTGGCTTTTCCATTTTTTCGTTGGGTCATCGGGAATCTTGTACCAGTACAATGCACTTCTGTCGCTCATAGCTAACACATCGAGTTTGCCGTCCCCATCAATGTCTGCGGCCACGTTGTCGTGGGTTTTTATAATAGCTCCGTTGGGATACTTGATAAATTCTTGCTGTCGTGGTTTTCCAGTATTGCGGAACCAAGTGCCGCCTGAAACCTGGTCAACCCATCCGTCTCCGTCTACATCGAATGCGGTGCCGCCTACCTCGGTCAAGACCTTTTGGCCGAGAGTGTGTCTGACCCAGTTATCCGGACCTTTATACTCGAACCACCAGATAGTTCCGCCGTTGCAGCCGGCAATCCAGTCCAGGTCCCCATCTTTGTCAACGTCCACGAGAGAAGTCTGGCCCATCTTGTTTCCGATTCGGGCGATTTGGTGATATTCAAACTTCGGGAACTCTGCGCGTGCCAATGAACAAAACACGGAAATCCCCACGATAACAGCGGACACACGTAAAACGTTTCTACGGTTACAGGAAAGCATATCAAATTCCTTCATATATCGCTGCGATTGAAGTTTCTGAGAACCATTTTCACCAGGGGTTGCCTGGCACCTTTGTGATTAGTGAATTAGAGATTAGAGATTGGTCAATTAACCAATTAACTAATTAACCAATTAACTAATTAACTATATAGCGACCTTCTCGGCCTTGGCGTCAGTTTTCTGTTTCTTCTGCATTTTTTCCTGCTGTTCAATCTGCGGGATAAGTTTCTCGAACGCCGACTTGATTTCCAGCAGATGCTTCTTGGGTAAAGCCATCTGCAGCGTCATTCTGCCGTCGGCGGTCCGACTGGCAAATGCAATATTGCTTTTGGTCGGTACATCGAGCTGCGGGAACTTTACCCCGCCGGGCACAACCATAAAGGCCGATGCCATATTGAGCATACGGACATAATTTAAGGTGCCGACACAATCGGCCTGTTTGCTGTTGGGAATCGCGTCCAGGGCGGCCTTCATCTCCGGGCCGATCTTTTTGGGGCCGCCGGCCTTGACCTGGTCGATGAGTTCGCGAATCGTTTTATCCGTATCGCCGCCAATCGAATACACGCAATAGCCATCTACCAAGGCCCAGCGGTAATCCAGCGCATCACCCCACATCTTCCTAAGCATCTGGCTTTGCGGCGAGTCCTCATCACCCATCTTGAACGCCACTTTAGCCGCGTCGATGCTGACCCCTTTATAGGTGCCGGCATCACGTTCAACCTTGACATCCATTTCCATACCAAACCCTTTATACAGCTTGTCAAGGGCGCCTTCACGCATCATCTGCAGCTCCTCTTCAATCACTTGTTCGAACGCCTTCTTATCCCTGACTTTGATGACGTATTTTATGGAGAGAGGAGCAGAGTCTTTGTCGCCGGTTGCAAACGAAAAGGCCAGCGAATCACCTATGGCATCGAAGGTTTTGGCCGTGAGCTTTTTCAATTTTTCCAGGTCCGCCTCGGGTATGCCGTCGGTGGTCATAAGGGGTATCAGTTCAATAAGTTTCATATAAAGCATCTTCCCACTCTCACGGTTGACCTTACAGCCCAAATTCATCATTGCGCCGTCATCGAGATAACCTAACAGATTCTT
Organism: Phycisphaerae bacterium; assembly: GCA_030601745.1. Lineage (GTDB taxonomy): Bacteria > Planctomycetota > Phycisphaerae > Sedimentisphaerales > Anaerobacaceae > JAUVYQ01. Next base: position 30,525 of record JAUWBI010000024.1, on the reverse strand, counting down.
GAGGTCCCCACCTGCCGGGGCGGTAAGCATCGCGGCCATCTCCGTTTCAGGCACAGCCTTCATACCGACAGTCACGTGGCACACGTCGGACGTGGGCGAAAGTCCAACCGTGACGTGGCCGGTTCCATCTATCAGCATCTTGAACAGCCCGGCGTAAAAACTAACGATGGCGGCAGGGTCGCCTATCGCGCCCTGGCCGCTTTCTTTCACGCTTTGCAGTGCAGCTTTCATCTGTTCAAGCTGAGCGAAAAGCATTGGTTCGATTAGCTTTGCCCCCTCCTGCACGTTTACATAAAGCCATACCGGTGACGTCGTAGCAAGTTTGCTCTCGTTCTCATCAAGGGTTGTGAACAGGCCCCGTTTTCTCGCACCCATCAATTTCTTGACCCTGACCAGTTTGTCGCGGGCCCGCGTCTGGCAAAGCAGGGCAAACCGACGCAACTTCGTCGCCAGAACCCGGTCCCGGCCGTCAACCGTGATTGTCGAAATACCCTGGTCGTCAGGCTCGCTGCAGTTAGGGTTCTGTGAGATGAACTTATCGTAGTTTCTGACCGGTATCAAAGCACCGATAAACATGTTGCCCCTGGGACCGCGCCCCGCCGACTCACCTGGAACGTTCACACCAAAGATTGCAAACTTCCCTTTTGTATTAACGCCTCTTAATTTTTCATTACCGAGCAAATTCCCTAATTGAGAAAGTGCCATCGCTTTGGCATCGAAAGATTCAGGCACAATGTCCTTCAAGAATTCGTTGGCACCCGCCAGAGTGCTGTCAAGGTTGTTTATGCGCACACAGAACAAACTCTTGGCCGGCACTATCCGTAATAGCCCATCCCTGCGTGGTTTTGCCGGATTTCTTGCCCATACACTCCCGGCAGCTAACAGGACCACCATTCCTGCAGCAACAGCATTTCTGAAACCTCTGGAATTAATCATGACCGCTCCTTTCCAAATTAATCTGATATTTCCCGGATTTGTTTAGCTCAACGACGTTATTGAGCTTCTATTTTAACAAATATACCATGTTTTGCTTGATAAATGCAACTGTTTATTTGGATTTTCCCATCTGTGATGACGAAAACCAAACTAAACATCTTCTGTAAACCCCGGCGCTTTGCTTGTCAACCGTGTAAATGGAAGCAGAGGTGCTCTAACGGGGCCGGCAATGTTGGCTCGGTTTATCTTGTGTGCAGGATATAGCGAGGTCCTACAAAACGTATAGCTTCAATAGGGGACCCCATTTCACGGGTTCGGGTTCCCAAATGCAAAAAACCACGTTTGGGGCCCCTACAATAAGTCGCAAATAAGAACCCGGTTGAACATAATTACCGAACCCGGGCTAATTAGCGTACTTCACAGAACAGCCATAGGGCTTGGTATTCAGTGTGCTTACCGTCCTGCCGTCAATCAGCTCTGCCAGGGCCTTGTCAACGTAGTTAATCAGTGCTTCTCCTGCGGGTGGTATGCCCAATGGCGCATTATCAATTCCGCCGTCGTAGGCAATATTGCCGTCGGTATCGATGATGAATATATGGGGCGTTGTCTTTGCGCCGTACGCTCGGCCCACCACACCTGAGCTGTCACTGAGTATCGCATAATCGAGATTATGCTTGTCTGCAAACTCTTTGTCCGTTTCTGGGGTTAAATGCTTTGTACTGTTTACCGCCAGCCAGACGACATCCTTGTCTTTGTACTTGTCCGCAAGCTCTATCATCGTCTTTTCCTTCTCGTAATGGTATCTGAGATACGGACACTCGGGATTGAGCCACTCCAGCACCACGATTTTGCCTGTATAGTCGGAGAGGCTTATCGCTGTACCATCAAAGCTGTTTAGCGTAAACGCCGGTGCTGTTTTACCGGCTTGAGGCTCTACTACCGGTTTTACTTCCGGCTTTACTTCCGGCTCGACTTCCGGCTCAGGTTCCGGCTCCTTGCTCTTGCAGCCACTCAGTACCACAGCTGATACCGCCAGAACCGCCAGCATCGTAAAAATTGTTTTCTTCATAGTTCCACCCTTTCATTAAAATGTTCCAATTTATCCATTCTGCCAAAACTCGACTATGTTAACAACTTTAATATGCCTGCTAATATAAATCCCGCCCCTATCAGGGGCTGGATGAATACCAGCCGAATGGAATTCTGTGCCTAATTATGGCCGGTTTCTGCCAGAAATTAAAATGAAATCTGGAAAAATCGCAAGTATTATGGAGATTTTGCCACGGACCAGCCCATTTTAACTTTGCAATCCTGATACCTTTAAGACTGGGTAAAAGTGATGCAATGTAGTACTGGCCCTTATATTTGACAATCTCAGGTGCTGCTACGGCCAAAGTGCCGAGGAAATAACGGTCGTCATTAACGCCGAAATTCAATGGGTCTGCAGAAGCATATATGGAGCTTACATTATCCCTGCCGTATTTCTGCGTGCGGAAGAGGTAATATAGTTCCGAATCTTCCCTGTAAACTACGTGAGGGCACTCGGCTGAGTACCTGGTACCCCCGGCTCGACCGCCGGCTGCGACCGTAATCGGATTGCTCCAACTGCGCATATCTTGCGATGTTCGACAAAAGTCCGCACCTTCGTTTGTTGTATGGCCTGTATAATAGCAATAATAAGTGTTCCCCAAAACAAGCACCATCGGGTCGCGAGTATTCGGGTATGGCCCTGAGAACAAATCTGGCTGTCCTTTTTCATTTAACACGCGTGTAAAAGTCTTACCATCGTCACTTTTTGCAAGGCAGATACGATTCCAGTCACCGTAGAACATATAGTAAATATCATCAACCTTAATCACGTGTGGGGCCTGAAGCCCCCCTTTTTGTTCGCCAAGTGTAGTATCGGCCTGCATAGCAATACCCATCGGCTTCCAGTTTATGTCCGTTAGGTTCTTGCCTTCCCAGCGGTAAAACAGTCGCGTGTGTCCGCCGCATTTTGTATGCCTGATACACGACCAGAGCTGCCAGGTACCGTCCGCCGCCTGCCAGATACCAAAATCGACCGGCTGCTGTTTCTGGCTTGTGAGTTCTCCGAGGTCGGGACTCCCCGCAACCTGCCACCACTGTCCTTCAATTTCAGGCATCAATACCGGCTTGTCTAAAGGACTCTTCCCGGCCGTTTGTGTTCCGGAACATCCGTTGAAGATAACCAACAAAGATAACGCGGCAACGATTACCTTGTGTTTTCTAATCCAGCGCATTTATCCCTTTCTATCTGCCCGGAATTTTTTATTCATCGTTGAATTATACTTGCCTTTATCTGAATAGTTTAGTAAAATCGTTACCGAGATAAAAACCGAGGGCCACTCTGGTTTTAATATCCACACCTGTTGGTAAGGTGTTGATGCTGAGGTGCTCCGTAACGCCGGATATTATTTTTGCCGGATATGAACACTTTTTGGTAGGAGCAGTATAGACTCATAGAGAGATTTTTGTCGTAGTATTAGAGCATTTTTACAGGGCTGAGATTTTCTCGCTTTCTCCTCTCCCTCCGCATCTCAGCCCTGTTTTTTTATGTGCAAAAAAGCTGCTGTGTTTGTAATTGAAGAAGAAGTGTCATAAAGTACCGAGAGGGTTGTTTCCAGCTTGTGACCGAGGGAATTGTTCGCCCTGCTTGCCCTGAGAAATCCTCTAATACTCATTGTTCAAAAATTTAATTAACTCCTCAGGGACATAATCGTTAGCAAACGTAACGATGTCGCGCACTTCGGCCTTCGTCAGGTCGTCCTTGATTTCCTGGTTATTAATATCTACGTTTACAATTATGCCGAACCCAATGTTTTGACTGCGAGCATTTCCGCCGCCTCTTCCAACACGCCTCAACTGCGTTGGTCTTATTTCCAGATTGATATTTTTCCCCTCCCTTGGAGTTTCAAGGCGGATACTCAAATTTTTTATTCTCTCTTTCCAGACGTTGTTTTTCAGGTTACTGGCTATTATCTCGACCGAGTTTATCTCGCCGGTGTCGAAAACAAATTCATGAATCACGCCAACGCGCATTATTCTTCGGCCCACAAATTTGCTTCTTAGCTCATCCAGGGCCTTACGAAATATTTTATCCTTCTCGGGAACATCTAAATCTTGTACCTCATCGATATATATACGCTCCGGAAAAGTAAAAACAGGCCCTCGGTTGGTTAATACGAACGTCGGCATTTCGACCCGTTTTGTATTCGGTAAAAGGAAACTCTTTTGCACCCGCAGTTGTTTGGGCCCGACTAAAAGGGTCTCAAATACCTGTGGAAACTGCTCTATTAGCTGGTTGCAATACTCTTGCAGCTTCGTTTTGTCCTGCTTGAGTACAATAGTTGGCCGAATGTCAACGCCGTATTTAACTACGTGCTGGGATATGTGCTCTTTATCAAATAGATAATTCATCGTTTTGCCGCCCGAAAGCCTTCAATTTCACACAGTTTATAACAGTGGCAGCAACAAGTCAAAGAAAACCGTCTGGTTGGAAACCGGACAGCAAGTTTATTTCAGGACACTAATAACGCCTACGGCAGATGGAATTTGGAAGGTTATAGCAGGCCTTGGCCCTGAGTAAAATCAATCTGACCCTTGCGAGTCCATTTCTCACGGAACTTTTTAGTATACTCCCGTTCCAGTTTGCTTTGGGACAAGCCGATTTTTACTAAAATCTCTTCTAAAGAAATGCCCTGTTCGGCCCTACTAAGCAAACCTAAAACTCTAAAAACCACCTTATCAGCCGCACATACGAGCCAGTTCTCAGAAGAATTACATAAAAACGCCAACGTTTCCTTTTCACCGCTGTGGATTTCAGCCTTATATACCTCGTTAAATCTATTATGAAAGGATTTTGCCAGAGATATATCGACATCAAAAACATTAATAAGTTCTTGATTCTTATAGGGGTCAAGGTTTATGCGGATATCTTCAAATTCTTGGCTAGCCCATTTAGCTTGATCTGCTACTGTCTGAGACACAGTGACATCATATCTCCTGATGAAATCCTCCCAAATACCCAGCTCGAAAAGTTTGATGATAGGCCCCGTATCAAGCAACAGAAATTGAAATTTTTTCATCCTTGAAATCCTCATCTTCTGTCAGGTACTCACGGGCCTGCTTGTAACTTATATCCATATACTTTGCAAACTGCATCAGAGATAGCTTACCTTCTCTTAATGCTCGCTGGGCCAAATCGCAGTATCGTTCCGGCAGCTTATTTGGCTTGTATGATGTTCTTGGTTTGAGAAGCTTGAGGTATTGTTTCGCAGCATTTACGTACCTTTCAGTATCTTCCTTTCGGAACCGGTATATACTTGCTACTCGATATAACAGCGCTTCCAAAGACACATCAAACTCTCTCGCTATATTGTCCAATTGATCGAGGCTTATTTGCTCTTGGTCATTTAAGCTTGATTCAACTTTACCTTTAATCGACTCTTCCGGCATTAAAAACCGGCTCGCGAAGGCATCCGCAAGCTTTTCCTCGGATTCACTTAGCTCAGCCCCTTGAGTCCGGAAAATCGGCCATGTCAGAATATGGAAGAGTTCATGAGCAAGGTCATAGCTACGCCTCCACTGTTTGCTCTGAGCGTTTAGTAGAATAGCAGGCCCAAATCGGTTTGATACAGTCGAGATAGAACTGCCAGAGTATTCCAAATAGAATATCTTAATGTAGTAGACCTCTTCAAGTATTCGCTTAAGTGAAGCTATTGGCACGTCACCAAGGCGAAACCACTTCTTGGCCTCATTTGCAAATAGTTCAGCTTGTCTAAAAGTAAACTCTTCGGCTTTACTTATATCGGGCTTTGGCAAACTGAACTCTTTTACTTCATCAGTCACCACTTCAAGCCTATGGTATTGTTCACAAAGTTGCTTAAACTCCGCTTCGGTTTTCTTGCTTTCTGCCGTACCTGGTTTATCCCGCCAAAGCACTACATCTTCAATAATTGGCTCATCAGTTAAGAAGAACTCTATTGTTTTCCGGTAAACCTCCGCCAATTTGCTAAGCTGTGAAAATTTGGGTTCTCTACCAGTAGGTGTGCCACAGTGTTCATAAGCGTTGATAGTAGGTGCACTTATCCCGCTTTTTTCAGAAGCTTTTTCCAGTGTGTATCCAATAGCTTCCCTTGCTTCTTTTAATCTCCGCCCGATATCCATAATTTCACCTCCATTTTCTGCCCCCCAGAATATTATACCTTAAAAATCGGCCAATTGCGGCGAATTTCTTCTGAAAAACAGAATTTTTTTGATTTTTCTTGGATTTTTCTGAAATTATACCGATTTTTTATGATTTTTCGGCCCTAATACCGTCTGCTCGTGGTCTTGGTGCTGTGTTTGTAGTTGACGAAGAAGTACCGCAGGGCGTCTATCGGGTGGTCATACAGGCCGTCTTTAAGTGGCAGTTCCGCCCCACTGCCGGTTGGGCTTTCGGGATAATGATAACACCGCATCGCCTCTATCAGCCGCTGACAACTCGGCGAGATTATAAGGGTGCTTTTGCCGTCGCCGGCTCGAATCGCCCGGCGGATAAGCTCAATGCCCTCTAAGATGCCGCTTCGACGGTATCGGGCCATTATCCCCAACGTCCGCAGTTCCCGAATGACACTTGTGCCGGTAACATCATTTACGCTGGCCCCGGACGGGTCACAAAAGGTCGCCGCCACCCGCTCCTCGCTGCCGGCCGTGCGGCTCTTTATCTCCTCAGCGTGCACGTCAATCGTCGCTCGACTCCGAACATACTCATCTATAACCCGAACGATGCCGTCGTTATCAACCTGAATCCACAAGCAGACAAACGGATTTACAAAACCAAAATCAAGCGCCCGATACACCGGGAAATTCGGGTCATAATCGACCGGCTGCACGTGCCTAACCGGGTCGAACTCGTCAAAGACCACGTTCTCCAGCGAAGGCCTTTTGCAGAGCATCTCGGCCTCCCAGCACGCCCTGCTGGCCCGACGCATTTGTGTTATACAATCATCAATCTTCAGGTAACCGTTTGCTGATTTGGCCCTGCCCCGGCAGTCACCCCATAACGGACACTGCGAGCACTTTCTATCGGTGCACTTTTCAATCACTTCCCATACACACCATTTGAAAACCGGCGTGCCAAGCTCAGGTGCAGCAGAAACGATTCTTTGCATTAAACCGTAAGGCCGATGCATTGTACTGATTAGCTCCATAGCGGCTGCAATCCCGGCTGTGCTATGGGTCGTGAACTTGGCCGCTGCAAAAACATCTTTATCGAAAAGTTCAACCTCATCGCAGCGAAGTTTCTGAATATGCTGCCCGCGGACACTGGTTGCCGATTGCGTCAGGACCTCGACGGCCGAGTTGTTGGCAAAGCGGCATTTTTCTTTGAGGACCGGGCCGGCCAGAAATTCTTCGAAGCCGTTATGCAGAAAGCTCGTCAGGTATTCATACATCCTGCCGGACTGCTCACCTGAGCCGCCTAATATTCGCACCTGGCAGCTCGGCTTAAAGACGCAGTCCAGAAGCGTTGCGACCGCAGCCAATTCCGTCTTGCCCCCTGCACGGTTCGCCCAGACAACCGCATCGGCATTAGCTCTTCCTTCTGCAGCGAAGTCGGTGGAGAAAGTGTGCCACAGATAGTCCATCGGCCGGTTATGTTCCGGGCAGATTCTTTTGTCGGGAACATCGATGCCGAGAAAGACTTTGACGTAATTTTTAAGGTTCTGCCTTGTCCTCGGCCGAGTCCACCGAAGGGCCGAGTAAACATAAGCCGCTTTTTCGATGTCACTGTCACTTACCGATTTATCCAAAGCTAATTGTGCCATTCCAACACCCTCTGCTTTTGAATGTTATTTGCAGCAAGTGCACATGTGAATAAATATGGTTTTGCTGTTGTGCACTTTCTCGTGGCTATTGTACTATCAAACGTCGTTCAGTGCCGGGCTGAAGATTTATGCTGATACCTCCACGCAACTGTTTGCCTGTGTATATCGATTTCGAATCGGACGTTAGGTCGTGAACCATATAGCGTTTTTCGCCTTCAACCGTGAACCATTCGGGGAACTGATTGATGCGCGGCCAATCGAGCGGCATCTTCATAACCGTCTTATGACGCGGCGTGTCAAAGAGGATTTTGCCTTGCCACTGCTTTTCGGCACGGATACTGATTTTGAGAACATTGTCTTCCTGAACAGCCCCGAAGACGACATCCTCTCGCCAGGGCCGGATAGTCATGCCTTTGGTCTTCCACAGGCAATACATAATCGTGGTTCTGGCAAAGTTGCCGTCCCCGTGCCAGCCTTCGATTACGCCATCTGGTTTTTGAATTTTCCACATCAGCTTTGTTGAATAGTCCAGCCAGTCTTCTACCGAGCGTATTGGTTCGCGGTTGTAGAGATTGATGGCGCCTTCAATAGAATCGGCGTAGCCGTCGGCACCACCTCCTTCCCATTTGTAGTCACTATAGTGTTGGTGGAGGTTGCCGAGGGCATATCGGACGGCCTGGCAGTAGCTCTCGGTTTTGTCGATTAGATAAACTGTGTAGAAACCGTTCAGGTCGTAGCCCCAATTGTCGGTCAGGTCGCCGGCGTGCTCGCCGGTCTGCGGGTTAATTCGGTTATAGAATAGCCCATGCTCATGTCGGCCAATTTGCAGAATACGGTCGAGCATCTCGTGGACGGGTTTTTCATAGGCGCTTCTTTTTTCGGGCATCGCAAAGTGAACCGTCGCGTACAGCTCGCACAGGCCGGAGATTATCTCGCAGCCGTGGTCGTCGAGCGAGAGTCGGTTTGTGTTTTTGGTGGGATGGTGTTCGCCCAGCAGATAATAGTCCCCGAGGCGAACAGCCCAGTCGAGATATTTCTTTTCGCCCGTCATCCAGTAGATGCGAGAAAGCGCCTGAAGCATCTCGCCGTTGACTTCCTGGTTGGTGGACGGGATTTTGCCGTACTTCGTTTCGATGGGGGCGTGCTTCCATATATCGTCAAGAATATTAATCATTCGCTCGCACCAGGGGCTTGGCCCGAGCCATTCCGTAAGCGGCAGCAGGCCGTCTTTGATATATTCCGATGACCCGAAGATGATTCGGCCCATATCTGGCTTTGCATCCTGGAAATTCTGTTTGGAAAAGGAGTATGTATCCGGCAGGTTCCCAATGCGGCTGGTAAGCTTGGTTTCGGTGCGAAGCATATCGAGCATACGTCCCTTGAAAAGGGGACGGTCCGTGATGGCCGCAGTGAGTACCATAAAGGGGTAATTATCCGCAGCGCTGTCCTTAGCGTTCCAGATGTCCTTGTTCCTGCTGAGGTTCCTGGGTATTAACCCCGTCGTGGGGTCGGCGTGTTGGAGCCAGCCTTTGACGAAATTTCGACAGCGGGCAAATCCTTCATTGGCAAGGCGCCCGTTTTCCGCAGCCTGCTTAAAGGCTTCATCGTCCGCTGTACTGAGCTTGCCGACGCCGCGTTCGGCCAGTTCCTTGAGTTCAGCTAAGTGGTACTGATAGACGCCCCGCGGGTTCGTATTGTGCTTTTTGCACAGCGACGCGGCCATCCCGACGACCTCGCCCATCATACCGCAGGTCCGCATCACTCGGACCGTGCCCAGCGCCACGTGGGTAACACTGATGTCACGACCTGCCATCATCAGGTTTCCGATATTACGCGAATAAAGACAGCGGTACGGAATAGGATACGGCTTGATGCGGGCGTGTTTTGCGATGGTTCTGAACTCTTCACCGGGGAAGTATTTGGTGTTTTTAGGGTCCGGATAGTGCAGGTCGATAGTCCAGGTGGTCGTAACAAACGCATCAGGAAATTCTCTTTGCTCCTGGATGTCCTGCTGCTGCAATATGACATCACCGAGCAGCCGGCGGGATTCGCGCTTACCGGCGATGTAAGCTACCCACTCGAGTTTGCGGTTGGCATACCAAGCTTTCCTATGCGTCTTGTTTTTTAGAAACGCCCAGTTGCCATACACAGCACGAAACCCGTAGTCGCGGATATACTCGAATTCGGTTATCTGGTCACGGTTCAGGCCGGTTTCCCAGTTCCAGTCTCCTCGGGAAAGTTGGTAACAGCTTTGTTCACTAAACTGTAAGGCCCAGGGGCAATCCGGAAAGGTACTGGGTGCTTTGTGTTGTTCGGAATACCACATAACCGATGCGCCCATTGTCATTCTGTCGGGCTTCTCCGGTGCCATCAATTCGCCGGTTTGGCCTCGGCTTTCGCGTCCCATGCGAAAGTCGGCACCTGCAAGGTATCCGATGCTGCCATCGCCCGTGCAGTCGGCAAAGACCGGGGCGCGGAAACGCAGCTCTTTGGAGTTCTGGATATGTTTGGCGATGACCGCGACAATGCGGCTTCCCTGCTTTTCGACCTTGAAGGCGTGCATGTTGATGAACAGATGGATATTTTCCTCAGCTTTGACAACACGCAGCTTCTTTTCGTCGTCGTAGTACGACGCCCACCGGGCGTTTCCTTTGTACCCGGAGTCGAGTTCCTTGACAACGTCCCCCAGGGCAGAATAAGGCGGAAGGTTTATCCTGCCTCCTAAATGGACGCGGACCTCCGAACTGTTGTTGCCGCCGAGGACGGGTCGGTTCTGTATCAGGGCCACCTGTAACCCCAGCCGTGCCGCGGAGATGGCTGTGCACGTGCCGGCTATGCCGCCGCCGACCACAACCAGGTCAAACTTGCCGGCCTCTTCCGGCTCCTTGGGCAAGCCGAGCGTTTTTTGCCGAAAGGCCGCTATTTCTTTGCCCTTGTTCGGCGGGATAAAGTCGGCATCGGCCGCGAAAACAATTGCATCGCATCGGCCCTCAAAGCCGGTCAAATCATGCAGAGCGATGACAACCTGCTTTTTTGTAATCTCGACCGTCCCGCCATCCTGCCAGTGCCATTCGGCCCCCTCGGTGCCGAAGATGGTTTTCAGCGGCACACCGTCGATGAGTAATTGGAACCTGCCCGGCGCGCCCGGCGCCTTCCACGGCGCCACCCAGTCCCGCGTCCGCACCCACACACGGTATTTTCCCGTTCGAGGAAACTCCACCGTTGTGGTGGCGTCTTTTACTGGCTCTCCTAAGCCGTGTGCTAAAAGATAGGGCGAACCCATCTGGTCCATAAACTGCTGGTCGATAGCCCAGCCGCCGAGGTTCTCAAAGCCCTCGGCCTCCACCAGAACCCTCTGCGCCCCCGTCGCAGAAACAGCCGACAACAGCAAGACAGCAAATAGCATCGTGCTTAAGATACGCATTTTCTTTTTCATTGTCACCGTTACCTCCTTAATCTAAGGACATAAAGAATCTTTACTTAAAGAGTTGATAAAGCATCTCATCTGAGATGGTCATTGTAAACTCACGCCCCGCATCTTCTTCGCCGCCTATTTCGTAAGCTACGCTTTCACGTAAATGCATCGACTTCGAGTCCTTTGCGTCCTCGTAATATTCGATGACAAACTCTCCGCTGGAATAGGTCGGTACGCGAAACCGTACTATGCCATTTTCGTTGGTAATAGGGCCCTGCATGAAAATTAACCAGGGCGAGACGTTGTTGTTAATACGGACTGACACGCTCTCGACAGGCTCGTTCGCTGAATCTATTACTTTTAAAGAAACCCTAATGGCCGGCTGAAAATCCTGTCGGCCAAGATCGAGAACTTGGCCCTGTTCTAATTTGATACCGTCAATAATGATAGGACCCCACCGGCTTTCGCCCATCATATAAACTCTCATGGTCAGTTCCAGTCCCGCGGGAATATAGGCCGTCTCGATTTCATTTGATCGCAAATCGTATTTGTAGAACAGATAGCCACCTTTGTTATTCTTTGGTGTCGCCCAGAGGTCACTTAGCCAAAATGTATTATCATCTGGATCAGTAAACCAGTGCAATCTAACCTCATCGTGTCCGGCTTCTTCGGCTTCGGTAGGGACATTTGGCTCGATAACTATTGTACCGGCTGGGAACAATTTCATCTCCGGCAATGTTATGCAACCATCCCCATCCGGTTCAACTGCCTCGAACTCTGAGGTCTTAGTTTTGGTTTCATCGGTCGGCATAAAGTAACTGAGTTTCTGTGCTGCGCCGAGATAATCCTTCTTTACAGCTACCAAACAGCCCCCAATCTCTCCGGGCCTGAAAGAGATCTCAAAGCTACCTTTCGGGTCGGTCTGGGTTATTTTCTTGAACTTGAAGGCTTCTTTTAGCGGAGCGAGTGCTGGTTCCTGAGGATCTAACTCCGGTCCAACTGAGCAAATGGCATCCCACTGGTTGGGTTCAAGCAAGGAAACGTCATTGCCAAAGCCATCTTCGACGCTCATTACAATAGCGCCGGGCATCGGCGCACCGCTTATCCCGTGAACGACCTGGCCGTAATAGATAATCCCTGGCGGAACTTTGAAAACCAACTGCTCCGGACTGTCCGTGGTTACCTGGATTGGTTCAAATATTAATGGTTTTTCTCCTGGGATTAGCACCTTATAGGTTCCCGGCGGAAATTTGCCCCCCTTTTTCCAGTCCTCATATCTAAAGACCTGCGTTCTATTTTCCCCCTTGATAGTCAGTCGAATCTTATTCAGCTTGTTGGGGTCGGTGATTGGGCCGTTTGCGTCCTCAAACACAAAGCTATGAAAGTATCCGCCGTGTCCTACAGGGACCATAGTAATCGTAGTTTCCTCGCCCGAGTTTATCTTCCCTGAATAAGACTCAAGGCCGAGGTCTTTGGGAGCTTCGATTCGAATGCTATATTTCGAGGCCAGCGGGACCAGACTGCCATGTTTCTCGCTATCTTTTTCAATAGGCAGGTATAAAGCAAAGTGGCCCTGTTCATCTGTGATGGTCTTCCAGGGTTGGTAATAAGACGCGGATATACGCCCTCCACTCGGTACACTGACCCCCATACACGTCAGCATCGCTCCGGCGACAGGCTTACCATTGGGGTCAACAACTGTTCCCCAGATACTACGCTCGTCGGCTTTCGTGTCTATGCGGACAAGCGGAACGGTACAGCTAAACAACGGCTCACTTGGATGTCTCCGGCGATTTGGTTCTACCAACGCTGTCCCGTAATCCGGATGAGAAACAATAAAACAGCACAACCGCAATCTCGGATTTAATTCAGGAGGCCTCAATCGCCCTTTCTCATCGAGTTTGATATTTCCTATTGAATCTGGTTTTCTCTTTTCCCAATTGCTGCCCTTGAAGATTTCTACCGTCGCCTCCGGGATGGGATTGCCGAGCGCATCTTTAAAGATGCACCATTTGTCTTTGGGCAGAACAGGAACGAAATTCGTCCAAACCGGCTCATCCAGCCGGATATATGGGCCCGCTGGTATCGGGTCGCTGCCATAATCAGGGTGCCAGACCATAAAAGAGGGTTTATTTAATGTGGATGTTGACTTAAAAGTTCTCAGGCGTCCCTTGTCATTGAGTTTCGTCTTTCTTATTGAGACCCGTGGTCCTTTATTCCAAAATGCTGCGTATTGACCTATCATTATTTCGACCGCAGCGTGCGGAATGGGGTTGCCGAGCGCATCTTTGAAAACGTGCCATTTGTCTGCGATGTCGCCTATATGCTCGGGCCAGATAGAAAAGCTTTTGCCTTTTTTGTAAGGCTCGGCATAAATAAAATCGCCCACGACTGCCGCCACCGCCTCATCTTTCTGGTCTTCAGCAGTAACCACTATGACCGCAGATTCAGACATTTCACCAAAAGCCGATTCTACAGCATCCAAACCAACCGAAAGCTCCTTTAATTGAACAGTAACTCGTTCAAATGCTCTTACATCCTTTTGCCAATTGTTATAGACCCGCACCACAACCTGCCGCCCGTCCAGAACTTCTCGTGCGAGCTCCCTGGCCTGTGTTCTCTTCTGATGAAGTTCCTGTTGCCTTGCCTGTTTTTCTTCGCGCGACCTTCGGGAATTTTCCGGCTCTTCATCGGCGAACGTCACGGACAAAAAGCACATAACAAGCAACAGCGAGAATATGAAAATGTGTTTCATGATTCGCACCTTATATGGCTTCCACTATTATAGTTCTCTGTCGCATTTTATTCAATCATTTTTTGCTGCCGCCAGGCCCTTACGACCTCGCATATGGCCTGTTCACCGTAATAGTAAGTTAGTGGCTCAGCAGCTTGCTAAAAGCCATTTAGTTTCACCGGGTATTTCTGCCAGGGCACAGCGCCGGCCTCGATAATATGGTTCCGCAGCGCGGTAAAGAGCTTCTGATACATCTTATGTTTTTTGTCCACTGGATATTTTTCCTGCGGGTCGTCCTTAAGGTTGTAGAGCTGCAGCGGCTCAAAGGGACTGTTCTGCACGAGCTTGTAGTCGCCGTAGCGTGCAGCATAATAAGCTCGACCGCCGTAACCACCGCCTTCACGGCGCACCCAGAACAAAAAGCGGTCCTCGGTGGGCTGGCTCCTGCCAAGCAGCATCGGCAAAATGCTACGGCCATTAATCTCGTAATCCAGACCAGCACCAGCCGCCTCGCAAATGGTCGGGAACAAGTCCATAGTAAGCGCAACACGGTCGCTGCGCGAGCCGGCCTTTATCTTGCCCGGCCATACTGCGCACATCGGCACCCGGATACCGCCCTCGTACATCGTGCCTTTTCCCGCTCGCAGCGGGCCATTATTGGCACCAACTCCTGTCTGTCCGCCATTGTCGGAAGTAAAGATAACCAAGGTATTGTCGGTTACACCAGAATTTTTTAGTGCCGCGATGACCTTGCCGATGCCGTCGTCGAGATGTTCGATTAGAGCGACGAGTCTGGCGCGCTTGTCGCCGATGTTCTTTTCTCGACTTTTAACTTTTTCGAACCAGTCTTTGGGCGGCTGAATCGGCGTGTGCGGGGCGTTGTAAGCAAGATACAAAAAGAACGGCTGCTTCGACTTTGCACGTTCAGTAATATAGTCTATCGCCCATTGCGAAAACAGCTCGGTGGCGTGGCCTTTTGGGTCGATTTCCTTGTCATTTAGCCGCATATAGTTGATGCCGTGCCGACGATGGTTATAGTAGTCGTCCATCATATCGCCCAAAAAACCGTGGAAGTGGTCAAAGCCTCGCTCATTCGGCCTGTTCGGTGGCGTCAGCCCTAAGTGCCATTTCCCGACGATTGAGGTGTGATAGCCCCCACCACTTTGCTTCGCAAAGCGAAGCAGTGGGGGTTTGAGCAGCTTTGGCAGCAGTATCGCCTGTGGGGCCAGATACCCCCAGTTGTTTCTTAGATGTGTGCGTATCACCCCGGGTACGCCGACCAGGTCCGGGTATCTGCCGGTCAGCAGCGATGCGCGCGTCGGCGAGCAAACCGGGCAGTTGGCGTAGAACTGGTCGAACCGCATACCCGCCGCGATGAGTCTGTCGAGGTTCGGCGTCTTCATATCCTTTGCCCCATAGCTCGACAGGTCCCCGTAACCTAAGTCATCTACCAGAATCAGAACAATATTTGGCTTCCGAGCCGGCCCTTTCTCGCCGGCCAGTACGCACCCCGGCATCGCCACCGATGCCACCCCCACCGCTGTGGCCTTTAAGAAATCGCGCCGTGTATTGCCCGGTGAACTCATATTTCTTACCTCCTTGTTAATGCCGGCTGCATCGGTTTTCATAAGCGGTCTCCCACTTCTATTATATTTATTGACCTGCTACATTCAACTATTTTTTACCGGCTATTGCTCTGCTTCTGCTAAAGCAGCCAACAATCTGCTGACAGTCGCCTCCGAAAGCTGCTCGGCTTGCTTTTCGCTGTCTTTTTTTGTCTTGTCAGGCCGCTCAGCTTCTTTGGCCCCAATCTTCGGCAAAGAGATAATATCAAGACACGCCTTCCGCGCCGTCTCTTCCTTTGCCGATTCGGTAAGTTGAACCAGCTTCGCCGCCGCCAGCGGAGCGTACCTTGCAATGATAAGCTCGCTTTGACGATAAGCGCTGGCGATTCGTCGGCTAAACTGCTCGGCAAAGCTATCGTCGGCCAGCCATCTGTCGTAAGTACTTCTGCTTACCTTATGATTGGCCAGAACCGACTGCTCATCCAGTTCGCCGTCGAGCATATCATCTATCACGGCAAGCTGTCTTTTTGTCAATTGCTTCTTTCTGGCCATTATTTTTCAAGTCTCCGAATTAATTTTTGAATGGTTAAGAAAATATCCGGCTATGTGCGTTAGTGCCGCCGCCCGTTTCGCGGCCCTTGTAACCTCAGCTTTGTCTTTGGGACTCCTTACGGAGACCTCTTCGACCAGTAACAGCGCCTTCTCTATTCGCTCCTGCTGCTTATCGTCCACAAAAAACACTAACGAATTTGCAAAGGCTTTGGATTTGCGATTTTCGACTTCCGATTTACAGGCATCGAGCATCGAGTATCGAGCATTGAGCATCGAGTTAAGCCGTTCAATCTGACTTCGCGTTTGCGGCAAAATCCTTGCCAGCTTGCCGGCCTCTAATCTTTTGTTGAGCCGCTCTAACAGCTTTAGCTTTTTAGCCAATTCGTCTGAGCCCCCAAGCCGATTGAGCGTGGCAAGCAATATGTCCGTCTCCTCGTCGTCGATGTCCCATACTACGCAATCGGCGGTTTTGTAGCCGAGCTTAGCTAGGGCCTGACAGCGGTGATGCCCGTTGATTATCTGGAAATAGCCCCCCTTCTCCGGACAGGGCCGAACTATCAATGGCTCGTATCGACCCGTCCGCTCTATGTTACGAACCAGCTTTGCGTAACTGACTTTGCTCATCCTGTTAGGATTGTCCGGATGAAAATCGAGTTTGTCCAATGCGATTGACTGAATTGAACTTGTCATTTCTCGTATCTCAATTCTCAATTCTAAATTCTAAATTCGGATTAAACCAGATGTAATAGACCGGACGTAATGTCAGCTTGCTCAATACAAATCTTGTTCGCTCCAGACCGGGCTGCATTTGCCGTCTTTTGCCGTAACTTTGCAGAAAATTTCTCATTTGGAGCTTGATAAATTCAGCTTCGGGTCCCTGCAGCTGCCCGAGTCGCTCCTGTGCTTTTTGTGGGTCGATCAGTAAATCTTTTTCTATCCCCACCATACTAAGTGCTTCGGCAAGTTGCACACAGCGTGCCGGCATCTTCGCTTTGTAAGCCTTCATCCCCGCTTTTTCAAAGAACGGATTGACTAATCCCATCACCGCCATCGCCTCGACTATGCGGACATTCATTTGCGGCATCGTCTCACGCACCAGTCGGCTCGCTAACCCAAGGGAGCGAAATCTCGGCTCGATAATGACCCTGCTGATACGTCGAATGTTGTTATTGATAAGCGCTAACTGTGTTCTCTTATCGAAGCCGGCAAACAGATTATCCGTTGCGACGTTCCGAAGTTCCAGTCCCGGGCTCGGCATTGTATAAACAATAACTCCGATTGTCTCGTCCTTGAAACGCATAGCAAAAATTGCTGCATAAGGCCCCAGCCGACTATCACGGTAGTGATAATGTGCAAGCTGCTTGTAATCATCAAGACAGCCGGGGACAATTCGCAGCTTCCTGCATACAGAGCACTTTTCCGATTTTACTGTAAATATTCCGAATCTACTCCCCGTCATTGCCTGTCAATCTCACTCCCCCATTAACCATTTACCAATCACCATTTACCAATCACCATCTCCCCATAATTGGCTGAACCTGCACGAATGAGTCGAAAAAGATGGGATTTTTCAACTGACCAATCCCCCTAAGTTCTTAGCCACAAACGAATAAAAAATTTTTTGAAAAAATCTAAATTTTCTCAAAACTACCTGCACTTCTGATTGATTTATTCCCGCGTAGCTTGTCCTCGACTCCGAACGGGGAGCGGGGAACTACCGCTCCTGTCATTCCTGCGCAAGCAGGAATCCATTTCCTTTCCCTCTCTGCTACGAGTTTCCCCGCACTTTGATGCGGGGCTAAACGCTGTCTTTCACTGCAGATTTGATCGAAATTCCTACAACTCAAAACTAAACTCCCCCCTGCAGATTTGATTGATTTTGACAAATTACATTTGTCATTTTGAATGTAGTGGAAAGCTCTCCTTCCTAATAATCAACTGATAGATCATCGTGAGCTAACCTACTCAAAAAGGATTAGTCAAGGTAAAAAATGCTGGCAATCTGGCTATTACAGCTCGTTGAAAAATACAAATGAATTTCTTCGAATGTTTGGAAGATAGGAAATTTTAGCCAAACACGTAAATGTTGTCTCCTGGTCCGTTTGAATAATTTTCTTTATTAATAATGTGCCTCCAACCACGCTTCTTGCCTCTGCTTGCGCGGCTATTATTACTTGGTACATTGCTTTTATCTTTTTGTTCTTCCTTGATTTTTGTTATTTCGCTTTCCTTAGCCATTTAATCTTCCTTTCTTTTCCATAATAATTTCTACAATAATTAGTTCAGTCTACAATGATTAGCTCACTTTAGGAAAAACAGTAAAGAATGACCTTGCAGTAAACCCACTAAACGGCTCAACCTTAACACCGTTTTCGATTAAAAACCGAGCAGTTTCTGCCACTGGATAAGCTTCCACAAACACAACTTTTGTAATTCCGATATCTAATATCAATCTTGCGCATTGAAAGCAAGGGAAAGTAGTGACATAAAGCACCCCCTCCTTTGCTGAACGGTCGCCAAGAGATGAGATTGCTCTCTCCTCAGCATGTATTGCCGGACATAACTCCATATTTCTATGCCGGTATAACCATTGCTGGAAACTTGTTCCACATTGGCAAATCCACGGCTTCTTAAGAGCTTTCTGCTTCTTTCCACATAAGGGGCAATAGATATTCTTCAAAGCTGATAATTTAGCCTCCATATTTTCATCTTTATAACAAGCACCCTCCTCTAAACATGTGGGAATTCCTGGTGGATTTTCATTAAAGCCCATCGATATTGGTAACTCCTGACCATCCCTCGAAATTGTAATCACAGCTCCAACATGACGCTTCCTGCACGTCGAAGAATTCGATTGTGCATAAGCTGCTGCCATCTGAACCTCCTCATGATTTGGGCCCCTGCACCCATCGATTCCTTGCATTAATGGTACAAAATCCTTAGCCTGTTTATCCAACGTACGTCTAATTTTGGTTGAATTCGGGGCTTCACTTCCTTGCTGGATAACAACAAGATGCTCATTATTATAGTATACATAATCGGCGTCGTCTACACATTTTTGAACACTTTGGCCCCAATCAATATCCTCATTCCTGTCACGTCGGTCATCCCTTTCAAACTCATTGTAACGTCCTTTGTAATCGTTAAGTACACGTTTCCATCGTTTATCCTTGTCAGCGCAAATTGCAACAAGGAAAAATCGTGGGTAAACCTTTCGAATTTCTTGTACCTCTTGAAAATTGCGGAAGCCATCAATTACAATATTTCCATCCCCGACGTTAGTCGCATCGATTCTCTCAATAACTTTCTTAATCCAGTAAGCACGGTCTTTTTCACGACGTTTATTTCCACGGTCTTGAAGAACTTTACGCCAATCCTTTTTTCCTTTATCTATCAATTTCTTTGTTTTTCTAAGCTCAACTCTAATATCATCTGAAAACTTGAACGGCCTGAAACCGAGACTCTCAAGAACCTGCCTCATCTCACCACAACCACTACCAAAAGGTCCTGTAAGCCCAATAACAAGGTTCGATCTTGTATATTTCTTGTCCTTTTTGGTTTTCTGTTGGGTTATCTTCTTTTTATTTGTCTTTGCTTTTTGCTTGATAACCTTCTTTTTGGCGTGTGTCATTATATATTTAACCTCCCTTTAGGATCTGCCCATGAACTCAGGGCACCAGAGATCCAAAAAACGGGTTTTTATTTTACATATCTAATCCCGAAACCACAACAGATTTTTTCCACTAAATACCAAACACTATTACAAAATACTAACGAGTTCCCGTGTAATCTGTGCAATCTGTGGTCAATAATCCCCTAAACCGTAATTTCCGTCAAACCAAAGTTTTACAAAACCCCGGCCGGTTCGCCAATATTTGCATCAAAGCCGCACTCTACCCCCGACCGGCCCCAAGGCCCCATTTAACAACTCACCAATTACCACTCACCAATCACCGTCCAACCCTCTGCGTGCTCTCCGTGAGGAGTCCCAAGGACAGCGTTCTCAGCGGTTATTTTTTTTTATAGACAACTTCCGTTTTGCCGGACAATTCCTTGACGACCAGAACGTCCGGCGACAAATCGAGCAATATATCTTCGTGACTTGCCGCTAAAATAAATGTTACGCCGGTTCGTTTTGCGAATTTGTGTATGTTGTATGCAATCACCGCTGCGGTAATGCGGTCGAGATTCGAGCAGAATTCATCTGCGAAAACAAATTTCTTTCCCGCTGCTAATGCCATTGCCAGACGGAACCGGTATTTTTGCCCGTCGCTAAGATTGCCGGCTTTATTGAGAACACAGAAGACATCATTTAGCCCGGCGGTGCTGAGTATTCTAAGGCCGGTCATAAAATCCCCGTCGATACAGTCTATCAAGGTTTTGTCGCTCGGCAGTTTTATTCGAGTGAGGTTCACCCTCTCCGAGGCCGGAATGGCTCTTTCCAGTTCGCCTAATAGGACGCTTTTGCCGGCTCCTGATGGGCCTGTGATATATACAATGTCACCATCGTTGATTTCTAACTGGCAGCTGTAGGTGACCCGCCTTTCAGTGAGTCTGTCCGCCGTCAGGCCGAACATTCTGCATACCTGCGCAGCCTTCTCGGTAATCCGTCCCTGCCAGCCAAAACTTTTTGAAATGCTGTATGTCGCCATAACTTTCCTTTAACAAAATTCAATAGCGTGTAGCGTTTGGTTTTTCTCCCACCGCCGGGTTCGCTGAATCAATCGATAATTGATTATTAATTTCTCTGCGTTCTCCGCGTTCTCTGCGGTTAATCTTTTTTCCTATCCGCTGTTGTCGTAACAAGTCGTTGGATTTTTTTAAGGGTTTTGCGAACGCGATAGTAGCTCCAGTGTCGCTTGCCAGCGATTTTTTTCATCGATAGCCCTAACAGAAAGTAGTCCTTTGCGATGGCCATTTCAGTCTTGCTGAATTTGTCACGGTTTCGCAGGCAGGTGATATATTCGCCGTCTATGAGTCGTTTTGTAACTTTATGTATCCGGCGGGCGATACTTGTCTCGTTGACGCCGGCCAGCCGCGCCATCTGACGGAAGCTATTGCTGTTCTCCAGATACATTGTCATCAGCAGCTTGTCTTTCCCGGTGAGCAGGTTCACCCTGCTGCGCAGCAAATCGATTCTGTCGCGATACTCATTTTCGTCTTTCGACGTTCCTTCCAGGATATTTGCGGGAACTCCTTTCATCGATAATCCCTTGCTTGGTTAATTTGCCCTCGCCTGAGTTGATTTAAGGGTTCGCCTTCCCATTTGTCGTCGCTGCCTCACTGAAATTATTTAGATACTTACCTAACATAGTGCATATTTTAACAAATTATCAAACAAAGTCAAGCATTTTATTATATTTTTTGCAAATATTTTGCGAAATTCACCGGTTACTAAACATTTTCCCCGTTAAATTCGCTTTGAAACTTGATTTATGAGGATATCGCTGCTGCCGGATGCACCCCTGGAAACAGCGCGGACTGTGCGCAAGTGAATGACACGACGCCACTTATGAAAATGTAGGATTTCGCCTGAGGTTGGGAGTGAGTGGCCTTTGACAAAAATCAGTCCGAAAAAAACCTGAAAAAACGTCAGAATTTGAGGATTTAGGCAAGAAAAACACTTCAAAAACACCAAAATTTGGGGATTTAGGCAAGGAGAAAATCCCCCGCTACTCGCTTTGGCGAGTACGGCGCGGGGGCAAGTCAATCAAATACGCAGGTTTTTCAGAACTATATCGGGAAATCGATGGGTCAGGAGAGGTAATCTGGGGGGTTTGGGTAAGAAAAAAGTCAATCAAATACGCAGGTTTTCGCATCAAACACGCAGGTTGGCTGAAAAAAAGTGGGAAAAATGGGTAAAAATGCGCAGAAATACGCAGAAATTGTGCAAAAATTGCAAGAAATTGCGAAAAATGCGCACTTTTTGTACCACTTTTTTGCACCCCCCTGCACAAATTGTTCGAATCGAACAATTTGCAATTTCGAATATCGAAATCCGAAATTTCCATCCTCCGAAGTAGAACTTCTACGGAGGACCGGTGAGACAAATTCGAATGACAAAAATACAAAATTGAAAACGAATTAGCCACCAAGACACCAAGGCACGAAGACAGAAAACAGATGACAGCAGGAAAGAAGAGAAAAAAGTTAGCCGCGAATTGACACGAATTTATTTAACCGCGGAGAACGCAGAGAGTTTTTAGACAGGATGACGCTGATTGGGCAGATGGTGAATGGTGAGTGGTTAATTGGTGAGATAGAAAAAAATACGAAATCCGAATATCGAAATTCGAAACAAATTCAAACCTGCTGCGACGGGCGCAGCACGGCGAGTGACCGAAATACAAAATTGAAAAGACGGAGGACAGAAAACAGAAGACAAGAGGATAAAAAAGTTGGCCACAAAAAGGCACAAAAAACACAAAGAAAAATTGGACACGAATTGACACGAATTGACACGAATTTATTTAACCGCGGAGGACGCGGAGGAAAAATTAAAGATTAAAATGTAAAATGCAAAATTGTGGAGGCCCTACGGGCAGAATTTTATGTGTTGACGGGAATTGCGGTTTTGGGTTATTGTTAGCCACAGATTTCACGGATTGCGCGGAGAAATATAGTTAGGCGTTGCACGAATTTGCTCTGTTTTTTGCTTGATTTTCAGTCAGCAGAATATATAATCGTATCGCCTTTGGCTGGTTTGCCAAACGCAGAAAGGTAACGAAAAATGACATTCTTTGACACCCATTCCGAACAGTAAAAGTGTGGTGGGTTTGGGTGCGGTGATGTTGAGAAGGAAATATCAACTGTTCCCTGCTGGAGTTTATCCCGCACAAGGATGCGGGGCAGAGACAAGCTTTGAGAGGAGAAAGAAATGAGAACGTCAATCTTAATATTTGCGTGCCTGCTATTAGTCATTCTCTGTCCTTCAGACTCCGCCTTTGCCGGCGATTGGCCGCATTGGCGTGGTCCTTACTTCAACGGCTCCACCAACGAAAAGAACCTGCCTTCAAATTGGAGTCAAACGGAGAACATTGCGTGGAGCGTCGATTTAGCCGGCTGCTCCGCCGCTACACCGATTATCCGGGGAGACAGGGTCTTTCTATCGGGCGTCGATAAGGCCAGGGACATGCTACTGGCGATGTGCTTTGACCGCACTAACGGGAAAGTCCTCTGGCAACACGATGTGGCAAAGGGAATCAGCCATGATAGGCGCAGCACGTACGCGGCCGGCTCGCCGGTTACCGACGGTAAGCTCGTGGTTTTTCTCTACGGCAACGGGGAGCTGATATGCTTCGAAGTGAACGGTCGTCGTAAGTGGGCACGAAACATTCAGGACGATTACGGGCCTTTTGCTTTCCTGTGGACTTACGGAGGCAGCCCTACGTTGGTTGACGGAAGACTATACATGCAGGTATTGCAGCGTGATGTGCCGGTGCATGGTCGTGGTCTGAAAGATAAGAAGAACGAATCGTACCTCTTGGCCATAGCTCCGGATACCGGCAAGACCCTATGGCGTCAGATTCGTCCAAGTAAAGCCCGGAAAGAATCACGTGAGGCTTTTAGCACGCCGCTTCCTTTTTCTTTCGACGGGAAACAACAGTTGTTGATAGTTGGAGGTGATGCGCTGACCGGGCATGACCTTGAAACTGGTAGGGAATTGTGGCGATGGGGTACCTGGAATCCGAGGCGCATCACTCATTGGCGGCTGGTTCCATCTTCGGTTGCCGGCGACGGCATCGTTCTCGTCTGCGCCCCCAAGAACGCCCCCATCTACGCCATACGGCCCGGAGGAACCGGTTTGCTTGACGACAGTGCAATCGCCTGGGTCAGCCGAGACGTGCGGGAAGTCTCCTCCGATGTCCCCACTCCGGCCTTCTTTGATGGCGATTTCTTCGTCTTGAGCGACCTGCGGAAATGCCTGTCGCGTGTGGAGCCAAGGACAGGTAAGGTGAAGTGGACAATCCAGACGCCCGGCCGTGCCAAATACGAAGCTTCGCCGCTGGCGGCGGACGGAAAAGTCTACCTAATCAACCACTCTGGAGAAGCTGCAGTCATCGATGCAGCAAATGGTGACGTCCTCAGGGTGATTCCCATGGACAAACCCAGCGGTAGAGAAGTCGTTCGGGCGTCAATCAGCGCCGCACATGGTCAGCTGTTCATACGTACGACGCGCCGATTATACTGCGTGGGCAAGGGACGCCGGTCCGGCGCGAGCGACATGCCTCGCAATGACGATCCCCTCAAATAGTATTTGACAGAGCACTGGTTCGGCATTATGTTTTGTCAGCTAACCAATTCAGGAGGAAATGAGTATGGGCATAGAAAACCGCAGAGAAAGTTTTAGACGGGAAAAATTAACTTTCGTCCTCGCCGTTATATGTATCCTCGCGGCAGGCGGATACGCTTCTGCAGCAAACAACCGGAACAAGCCGGGGAGTGATAAGATTAAGATTTTTGACGGCAAGCCAAAGGTCATTGTGGTAAATGGCTATTCCACATCCTTTCGCTGGCCGGGCATACTACAACGCAAGCTGGACCGGCACTTCGGCGGCAAACGCGTGTTAACAGTCAAGTCCGCAACCAGGGGCGGCACACCTATAGCCAAATGGCTCAATGTCAAGACAGGCGAGCCCTTGCGTCCCTGGCTCAGTGTGTTAAGGCCGAAGCTCCAGGAGTCTGATGATACACCCGTGATTTTGCTCGCGCAGCAGTCCCTGCAATGGGTGTTTGGAAGTCGGGGCGAGGGCATTCGGGATGCTGACAACCAGAAGCGCATCCGGCAGGGGGGCGACGCATTAGAGAAATACGTCCGGCTTCTAAAAAAAGATGGGGCCGACCTTGTGTTCGTTGCAATGCACATCTATAAGCGTCCGATGGAGCCGCAGATTGGCAATGAGCGCTACGCGATGGATGAGCTTATGCGACGTAACATCCCCGGTGTTGAACGCGGGCCGGACGTATGGACACCCACAAAAGAGCTTTATCCGGAAGCGTTTGCGAGGGACCTCGTGCATCCCAACGCTCTGGGTGCGGAGCTGATGGCGCAGAAGTGGTTTGAGACGCTGCTGAAATACGACGGGTTGGAAATTCCCGCCTGGAGCAGAGAGAAAAAAGAGCCAGAGCGTCGGATGCCTGACGTTCGTGTTCTGCGCAATTTGGAGTATGTCCCCGGCGGTCATCAGCGCAATAAGCTCGACCTTTATTTGCCCAAGCAACTTGGCCGGCAAGGCCAGAGTTCCGGCCCGCTGCCGTTGATTGTGTGGGTGCATGGCGGCGCATGGCGGGGCGGGAGTAAGAAGAACTGCCCGGCCACCCGGTTTGTGCGTAAAGGTTATGCCGTTGCGAGTATCAACTACCGACTGAGCCAGCATGCGATTTTCCCGGCGCAGATTCAGGACTGCAAAGCCGCTATTCGCTGGCTGCGTGCAAACTCGAAGCGATACGGCCTGGACCCCGAACGTGTCGGAGTATGGGGCTCGTCCGCAGGTGGGCACCTTGTCGCTTTGCTCGGCACAGCGGGCGACGTGAAGGAGTTTGACAAAGGCCGGAACCTGAAAGTTTCCAGCCGGGTGCAGGCGGTTTGTGACTACTTTGGCCCAACGGACTTTACCAAGATAAGCCGGTTTCCAAGTAAGATTCGACACGATGCTCCCGATTCGCCGGAGTCGAAGCTAATCGGCGGTCCGATTCAGGAGAACAAAGAGGCGTGTCGGCGTGCGAACCCCATTACCTACGTAACGAAGGACGACCCGCCGTTTTTGATTGTCCACGGGGACAAAGACCAGAGCGTTCCGCATAATCAGAGTCAGCTTCTCTACGAGTCCCTGAAGAAAGTAGGCGTCAAGGTCAGGTTTCACATTGTCAAGGGCGCAGGCCATGGAAGATTTAAAAGCCCGCAGGTCGATAAAATGGTAGATGACTTCTTTGACAGGCACCTCAAGCCCCGTAACACTGGGCCGTGAACAAACTACTAAAATAAATAAATTTTTCCTTGACAGCGCGGAGTGCATCTGGTAACATTTACTTGTGATAGGCTTGCATTTTTGTAAGGGTTTGGCCACCGTCTCACCGGCGTTGGCCTTTCCTTTTTCAGCTAACATTTTTCGCCCCCCTAAAATTTTTCTTGACTCTGCGGAGTGCTCTTGGTAGTATTTGTATAGATTTGTTTTTCTACCCATTTTTTGGCCACCTGCTCGAGCTTGCCTTTAAGAAAAGCGGGTGGCCACTTTTTTATCCTTATTGCTCATTTTATCGTAAATATCCTTGCCTGTCAGCGAGGTAAGGTGTATAATTGTACCGCCTTTGGCTGGTTTGCCAGACGCAGGAAGGTGAAATAAATGCGATTCTATGCACACCCCCGAAGGTCTGTATCCGCTCAAGAAGGTGCGGTGATATTGCGAAAAAGGCGCTAAAGCTCAATTGCTATATTCTCACAATATTTAACTGCTGAAAATCGCTCGACACCCTCTTTACGCTTGCTTGTGGGCCTTCAATTTCTCGCCGCCAACCGCTGCTTCTGAGACTTGCTGACACATTCCTTGCACCATATCGCCAAACCATCCCTGCAGGTGCGCACCCTGTGGAACTCGCTCCCGGCCTTCCATCTTTTGCATCTGCTGCACCGTTTCTCTTTCACACCGCCAACAACCCTGTGGGTTTCCTCGTATCTGGATCTTTTCTTAAGGCCCAATTTGAATACTCTCAATCGTACCGCATATACTGTCCTGCCAATTTGCTCGGCTATTTCTTCTGCCATCCTACTCCGATATAGTTTCTTCAGCAGGTTCAACTCTTTCTTCGACCAACCACGGTAAGGGTCTACTTTTCTAAGCCCCAATTTGCGTGCTTTGTTTGCTACCGTTGAGGCAGACCGTCCGATTTGGCTTGCTATTTCCGGCACTGTGTTATCCGGATGCAGTTTCTTAAGCAGGGTTTCCTCCTGTATTGACCAGGGTGCAGGCCTTCTCTTTTTTCTAAAGCCAGCCTGATATGCTTTGACCTTTACCTCCCTCAAAGGTCGTCCAAGCTTATCGGCTATGCTCCGTGTGTTCTCCGTTGGGTAAAGCTTTTTGAGCAGTTTGACCTCATTGGCTGACCACGGACGATATTTCTTTGTTTTAAGCCCCATATTGTATGCTTTCTGTCTCACTGCTGTCAAAGGCCGTCCAGTTTGGTCAGCTATTTCCCTTGTTCTTCCACGCGGGAAAAGTTTCCTGAGCAGCTTGACCTCATCTTTTGACCATAAGACCCAGGTGTTTTTCTTGCTCTTTGCCATTAGTGCCAATTCAACAATTATCTACGATACCCAATTCACTTTATTTCGGCCTTTTCCACAGTTTGTAAGTCTATCTTATGAAGTAGTAAATGGCAAGATTTTACCGTAAATATTCCTGCCAGTCAACAGGATAAGGCATATAATCGTATTGCCTTTGGCTGGTTTGCCAAAGGCAGGAAGGTGACCAAAAATGACATTCTATAACACCCATTCCGAACAGTAAAAGTGTGGTGGGTTTTGGTGCGGTGATGGTGAGAAGGGCACACAAAGGAATTTGACGATTTAACTTTAACTTCGTGACCTTCGCGTCCTTCGTGGTGAGCTAATTTTTCTGCTTGGTGAATATGGTTTATATTATGACAGAGGCCACAATTAGTTGAACAGGCGAAGGGAAAAGAACTCGAATATTCAGTTAGACCCGGAAAAACATGAGGAATAGGCAGATTTTGGTTGTTTTAACGATCTTGGTATGTTATTATGGGACAGAAGTTTAGATGTTCGGGTTAGTAGTCTGGTCTTAATAACAATTTTTTGAGAAGGAGAAGGAAAATGAAAACGGAATCAATTCTTGTATTGGCAGTTGTAGTTTTTGCAGTTTGTACTATATCAAGCAGCTTCGCAGCCACAGCCAGTTTTCAGGGGCTTGGAGACCTTCCAGGTGGTCAATTCTTCAGCTATGCCTATGGCATTTCGGCTGATGGTTCTGTCGTTGTTGGTTCTGGTAAGCCCGCACTAGGCTGGCAAGCATATCGATGGACGGAATCTACAGGTATGCAAGGTCTGGGTGCAAAGCCAACGGGGGATGCAGACAGCAGTGAGGCCCGCGGGGCATCGGCTGATGGAGCCGTTGTAGTTGGATATGTCGGTTTATACGGCACACCATCCAAAGCATTTCGCTGGACTGTTGATGGGATGGTCGGTTTAGGTTATCTGGAGAATGGTAACCAAAGTGAAGCTTATGACGTATCCAGCGACGGCTCAGCAGTTGTGGGCTGGAGTACGTGCCCACTCGGTGTTCAAGCGTACCGCTGGACATCCGGCAGCGGTATGGTGGGACTGGGAGATTTGCCGGGCAGGGCATTTATTAGTGTAGCTTATGGTATTTCAGACGATGGTTCCGTGGTAGTCGGAAAAAGCAGTTCCAGCGGCTCACTGTCTGGTATGGAAGCTTTCCGCTGGAGCGAAAGTGGTGGCATGGTTGGTCTGGGTATTCTGCCAGATGGAAGGAGTAGTTATGCTCGGAATGTTTCGGGCGATGGCGCCGTCGTAGTAGGAGAATGTTACACCGCTTGGGGTGTAGAAGCGTTTCGTTGGACGGAATCGGATGGAATGCAGGGTTTGGGCGACTTGGCAGGTGGAGATTTTTACAGCAAAGCACATGGCGTCTCAGCCGACGGTTCAGTGATAGTAGGCAAGAGTGTAACAAGTACGGATTATTGTGAAGCTTTTATCTGGGATGCCGAAAATGGCATCCGGAGCCTGCAAAATGTTCTGGTTGGAGACTACGGTCTGGAGCTTACCGGGTGGACTTTGCTTAGTGCGTATGACATCTCCAATGACGGCCTCACGATTGTTGGTTACGGGCGCAACCCGGATGGGTATCCAGAAGGTTGGATTGCCACAATTCCCGAACCCACCGTACCGCCGGTTGCTGATGCGGATGGGCCGTATACTGTCAACGTAGGCGATAGTTTGACTTTGGATGCTAATGGTTCAACAGACGATGATAATGATATTGTATCGTATATCTGGGACCTTGACGATGACGAGAATTTCGAGACAGACGCAGGTGGACAGGCGATTTTTGACGTCAACTATTCATATCTGCAATCGCTCGGTCTTCTTGTTGACTATCCGTATAACATCCATCTGAAAGTAACTGATAGCCAAGGGCAAAGTGATGTTGCCGACAGTACGCTTATAATTGTTCCCAAACCTGCTCTTGAAGTTGCTGTTGACATTAAACCCGGCAGTTGTCCGAATCCGCTGAACGTCAAAAGCTCCGGCGTGCTGCCGATAGCTATCTTAGGGACGGAGGATTACGATGTAATCACAATCGACCCAACATCTATACGGTTAGCCGGTATTGAGCCACTGCGCAGCGGCTATGAGGATGTAGCTACGCCGGTATCGGATAGTAACGATTGCAACTGCACTACAGAAGGCCCCGATGGTTTCCTTGACCTTACTCTAAAATTCGAGACTCAAAAAATTGTAGAGGCCATTGGTGACGTCAACGATGGTGATGTATTGACGTTAGAGCTTACCGGAGTGTTATATGACGAAACGCCTATTGAGGGAGCCGATTGTATCCTGATTCGTGGAAGACATAAGCCCATAAACCCAGCGGATATTAACAAAGATGGCGTGGTTAACGCTGCCGATTTTGCCATATTTGCACAAAACTGGCTGCAATCAAGCATTGTAGACGAATAACCGGCCACGCTCTTACTGCTCGGCTTGGGATGTTTGGCCCTTCGGCTTCGCTCAGGACAGGCTTTACGAAGGAAAAGCAGGGCAAAATAGCTTTGAGTGCCGTTTTTCTCTCTCTTTCCCCGTTGAATCGCTTCGCATTCTTTCCAGAGTTTCCATTACCGATACAAGTTAAACAATAATAAAATCAGCCATCCGCCAACGGCGGACTCCGCAACTCAAAACTAAGAACTCAAAATTCAAAACTATTTCTGTGCCCTCTGCGGCAAATTTTCTTCGTGGTCTTCGTGTTCTTCGTGGTTAGCATAATTTCTTTATAATCCGCGAAACCTGTGGCTAAAAATAAAAAAAACTCCACCTCAAATCCCTCTTTCAAAAACCATAAAGCCCTCTTTCAAAAACCACGATTCTTAAAGCAGTCCATAAGTATATATGCATATACTTATATCTCTGTACAAAAACCTCAAAGCCCTCTTTCAAAAACCATAAATCCCTCTTTCAAAAACCACGATTCTTAAAGCAGTCCATAAGTATATATGCATATACTTATATCTCTGTACAAAAACCATAAAGCCCTCTTTCAAAAACCACAAAGCCCTCTTTCAAAAACCATGATTCTTAAAGCAGTCCATAAGTATATATGCATATACTTATATCTCTGTACAAAAACCCCCTGTCTAATCCCCATCCAGCTCAAATAGCTTGCTGGTGGCCTTGTGAATGCGAGCTATGTTTTGTACATCGAGATGATAATAAACATGGAACCCTCTCTTCTGAAATTT
>JAUWBI010000095.1 GCA_030601745.1 Phycisphaerae bacterium | reverse complement strand
GTTTGCCATACCGAGCTTGATGAAATCGAAGGAAGACTGCCGCCGAGATTGCCGATGATACTGGGGCACGAGATTGTTGGAACGGTAGAAAACGCAGGTTCGCAGGTAACCAAATTAAAAACAGGGGACAGGGTGGGAATTGCCTGGATAAACTCCGCCTGTGGAAAATGCCGCTTTTGTCAGGAGGGAAACGAAAATTTATGCTCGGAGTTTCAGGGCACCGGTTATGATGTAAATGGCGGCTACGCCGAATACACTGTGGTCTCGGAGGATTTTGCTTATAAAATCCCTGAAGAATTTAGTGATTCTCAGGCAGCTCCTCTGTTGTGTGCCGGAGCAATCGGCTACAGGGCCTTAAAGCTGACCGACCTCCAGGATGGCCAGGTTCTCGGTCTATTTGGTTTTGGGGCTTCGGCTCATATTGTTATTCAAATAGTCAAACATAAATATGCCAATTCGAGGGTCTTTGTTTTCACCAGAGCCGGACAGAAAAAACATCAACAGTTGGCCAGAAAATTAGGCGCTGATTGGGCTGGAGCAACAGGAGAGGCGCCGCCGGTGAAACTGAATTGTGCAATCGATTTCACACCCGCCTGGAAGCCGGTAGTCGAGGCGCTGAGGGTGTTAGAAAAAGGCGGACGGTTGGTTATAAATGCAATCCGGAAGGAAGACAGAGACAAAGATTCTCTGCTTAAATTAGATTATCCGACTCATCTCTGGCTGGAAAAAGAATTAAAAAGCGTGGCCAATATCACCAGAAGC
Source organism: Phycisphaerae bacterium (assembly GCA_030601745.1). Lineage (GTDB taxonomy): Bacteria > Planctomycetota > Phycisphaerae > Sedimentisphaerales > Anaerobacaceae > JAUVYQ01. The sequence goes on along the minus strand of JAUWBI010000095.1, from coordinate 13,647 downwards.
GATTTGGGAGATTTTTTGCCTCTGGCAGCCGAAATTCCGATTTCGCCTGAAGTTCAAGAGTTTAAATTAGAGCAAGCAAACGATGCCCTGAATTTGCTCAAGCAGGGAAAAATCCAGGGGGCAGGAGTATTGGTGATTGGTAACTGGTAATTGGTAACTGGTAATTGGTAACTGGTAACTGGTAATTGGTAACTGGTAACTGGTGAATGGTAATTGGTGAGTGATAACCATTTAACCATCCGGTATCTGCAAAATTGAGTTCAAAGTTGAAAGGAGGCCCTTATGGCAAGGACAATTTTGACGGCAGCGCTTATAGTCTTATTGAACGTGTTGGTTGGCTGCCATGGTGTTGACAGCGGCAGAAGCCAGCTTTTGCCGACTCAAATCAGGTCTGCTCGAGTAATTAAGATGGACGTGGGGAGTGAGACCGATATTATCGAAGAGATGGCAATCAATCGGCAGGTGTATCGGCAGTGTCTTGCATTGCTGGTAGAGCACTATACCAAGGCGGGCAACAATATGAAATTGAGGTGGGCTAAAAAGGAGCTGGCGGCGTTAGATACTATACCGCAATATAACTACATCATTGAGGCCATCACGGCGGGGCCGAATCTGAGAGCGAGCACTATGATTCCCGAAGCGGAATTAATGTATATGGAAGCGGTGCGGCTTGAAAAGCAGGCGAAAGGTTTATTGATTATTTACGACGAGAACCGATTGCGGCTGGCCCTGGATAAATACACTCAACTGATAAGGAAGCATCCTACCAGCGACAAGATTGATGATGCGGCCTTCAAGGCGGGTGGAATTCATGAATATTTCGGGGACTATACGATAGCCGCTTTGTACTACGAACGGGCCTATCAGTGGGACCCCGATACGATATATCCTGCGAGGTTTAAGGCGGCGTATATCTGGGATAAACGGCTGGCTATTCGCAGAGCAGATGCGTTGGAGAATTATCAGGAGGTCCTTAAAAGAGGCGGGCTGTCTAAGCAGCGTAAAGAATTTATAGAAGAGCGTATTATGAAGCTGACCCAAAGCGACAGAAGTAGTGAGTGACATTGACAAAAGTTTGAGGTAAAGTTTTTTTTCGATAGAGTTTCGGGCCTGGCCTCGATACGAGTCAGGCCCGTTTTTTTATGTATAAAAAATGCTGCTGGAATTTGAGACCAAGATAGCCGGTTTTATCAAAGCCAACGGGCTTTTTGACCCGGCGGACAGAATTTTGTTGGCTGTTTCCGGCGGAGCTGATTCGACCGCGCTTATGTACGCAATGCGGGCACTGAAGACTGAGAAGGTTTTAAGCGCAGATACCGTTTGCGCCCATATAAATCATCAGCTAAGAGGAACTGACGCCGAGCTGGATGAAGATTTTGTTACGACACAGGCAGCCGAACTAAACCTGGCCATAACAACAAAGCGGCTGGACGTGCGAGGGTATGCCCGTAAAAATAAACTGTCAATTGAGACGGCTGCGCGGGAGCTGCGGATTGAGAGTTTGCTTGATATTGCAAAGGCCAACAACTGCAGCCGGATAGCGATGGCCCATCAAAAAAACGACAATGCCGAGACGGTTTTGCAGCGACTGCTTCGCGGGACGGGCTTTCGGGGGCTTGGAGGTATCTGGCCGGTGCGAATCTTTGCCGACGATATTCGCTTTGTAAGGCCGCTGCTGTGCGTCAGGCGAGATGAGATTGTTGAGTATCTACAGAAGCGAAATGTAAAATGGCGTGAAGACCATACAAATGCTGATTGTACCTACAGGCGAAACTTTATTCGGCATCGGCTGCTTCCGGCATTACAAAAAGAGTGTACCGGCTCTATCGTGGAGCAATTATCCGAGCTGGCTGAGTCGGCGCGGAAGTTTTACAGGTTGGTTTGCGGTCGTGCAGACGAGCTGTGGGCGAAGCTGGCCGATTGCGGCGGTGAGAGAGTCGCATTGAATCTGAAGGGCTTTCTACCGGAGCCGGAGCCGGTAAAGGTTGAGTTGGTTCGACGAAGCTTGAGCGCCATCGGCAGCGGTGAGAGAGACCTGACACAACAACACTACGAAAGAATATTACAATTAGCACAGCAAAAAGTCAGTAACAAAAAGATAGAACTGCCGGATGGGTTTGTAGTTGGTTTCGAATACGGAAAAGTAATTTTTAGCCGGCAAAAAGACCGGCAGCCCAAAAGGCAAACAAACGATAGTATCGAATTGAAAGTTCCGGGACAAACAAGATTTGAGAATTATTTGATAGAGGCATCTATTCTTGAGGGCAAAGAATGTGATGTTGAAAAGTTCAAAGCGGAAAAAAACCAATTTGTTGAATGGTTTGATTTTGATAAGGTGAAGCTGCCGATATTGGTTCGTTTTCGGCGGGCTGGTGACAGGTTCCGGCCTCTGGGTCTGGGGGGAGAGAAAAAGGTGGGCAAATTCCTGACCGCTGCGCGAGTGCCGGGACGGCGGAAAGTGCTTATCATTTCCGATAGTGAAAAAATAATCTGGGTCTGGCCGATTCGAATGAGTGAGCAAGCCAAGATTACCGGCGGGACGCGAAAGATACTTCAATTGCGAATAACCGGTGTCCCAACGTTGGCCAAATAAGAACAGGAAAAAAGGAACAGGCAAACATGAGTGTAGTTAATTATGAGCGTCGTGATTTTTTGAAGGTGATGGGCCTGGGCGCAGCGGCGCTGGTCGCGCAGGGGTGTGCGAGCGCATCTGAGCGAATTTCGCGCAGAGCAACAAAGAGCAAGCCGAACATTATTTTCATCCTGGCTGATGACTTAGGGTGGGCTGAACTGGGATGCTACGGCAATAAGTTTAATGAAACGCCGAATCTCGACAAGTTAGCGAGCGAGGGTATGAAGTTTACCGACGCTTACACAGCGGCGCCGGTTTCTTCACCTTACCGGGCGGCGCTGATGACGGGACAATATCCGGCAAGAGTGGGGATAACCGACTACCTTCGTCCAAACGCCACGACCCACCTTTCGACGAAGCATATCACCATCGCCGAGATGCTCAAGCAAGCCGGCTATGCCACGGGTATCATCGGCAAGTGGCACCTTACCGGTTATGCCAACCACGGCGTGAAGGAATTTGGGCCCAACGTGCACGGCTTTGACGAAACGATTATCTCGGAAAACCGCGGCATCGGCGGCGGCAGCTACTTTCATCCCTATCACTTCAACAAGCAAATCAAGAAACGTCTGCCCGGCAAGGAGTATCTCATCGACCGGTGCAACCTCGAAGCGGTGGAGTTCATCGAGCGGCACAAGGATGGGCCGTTCTTTCTGTACCTGAGCCATTATGCCGTCCATACCAGACTGCAGGGCAAGGCCGAGCTGGTCGCCAGGTATGAAAAAAAGCCCGGCGCCGGCAGAGGAAATAAAGCCCAGCGGAACAACCCGCACCTCGCTGCACAGCTCGAAAGCATCGATGAAGGCGTCGGGATGATTATGAAGAAACTCGACGAACTTGGGCTGGCGGGAAAGACGGTTCTAATCTTTACAAGCGACAACGGCGGTGAGAGCCGTGTAACTTCTAACGCTCCGCTTCGAGCGGGCAAGTCCACGCTTTACGAGGGCGGCATCCGCGAGCCGTTAATCATTCGCCGGCCGGGGGTGGTGAAAGCGGGCAGTGTGTGCAATACGCCGACCAGCAATGTTGATTTCTACCCGACGTTTCTGCAGTTCGCGGGGCAGAGGGCGGACGCGCGCCAGGACCTTGATGGCGTTTCCATCGTGCCGCTGCTGAAGAACCCCAGGGCCAAAGCTGGGCGCGACATGCTGTACTGGCACTATCCGCTTGAGAAGCCGCATTTTCTCGGCGGGCGGTCGTCGGGGGCGATACGGCAGGACAACTGGAAGCTCATTGAGTTCTTCGATAACGGCGCGGTCGAACTGTATAATCTCGCTGAAGATATAGGAGAGAAACATAACCTGGCGGAGAAGCTGCCCGGCAAAGCCGCCGAACTGCAAGAGCGTCTAACAGCATGGCGGAGGGATGTTGGGCTTGAGGTTCCAGACAGTATGAGAAAAGTAAACTAAAAGTAGGAGAGACAGGCATGAAAACAGTTGGTTACACTCGTCGTGATTTTTTGAAGGTAATGGGTCTTGGTGCGGCGGCGCTGGCTTTGGGGGGATGCACGGGCACTTCTCAGTTGTTTGGCAGCAGGGCTGGGAAGAAGCGGCCGAATATTCTCTTTTGCCTTGCTGATGACTGGTCGTGGCCGCACGCAAGCATCGCCGGGGACAAGGTCGTCAAAACGCCGACTTTCGACCGTGTGGCCCGTGAGGGTGTGCTGTTTGAGAATGCATTTGTTACGGCCCCTTCGTGCACGCCGTCGCGTGGTTCGATAGTGACGGGGCAGTGGCACTGGCGATTAGAAGAAGGCGGTAACCTCTGGAGTACGCTGCCGGCGAAGTTCGCAGTGTATCCGGATATGCTGGAACGGGCCGGTTATCACGTGGGTTTTACGCGCAAGGGCTGGGGGCCCGGTCGCGACGAGCCGGGTGGGCGAAAACGTAATCCCGCAGGACCGCGGTATAAAAACTTCGAGCAGTTTCTGAAGGCCCGGCCGGACGGGTCGCCGTTCTGCTTCTGGTTCGGAAGTACAGACCCGCACCGGGGCTACAAGTGGCAGTCGGGCATCAAAAGCGGGATGAAGCTTGAGGATGTAGAAGTGCCGGCTTGTCTGCCGGACAGCGAAGAGGTCCGTATGGACATTTGTGATTATTACTGGGAGGTCCAGCGCTTCGACCGGGAAGTGGGCGAGCTATTGGAGATTCTGGAAGAAAACGGTGAGCTTGACAATACGCTGGTGGTTATCTCCGGCGACAACGGAATGCCGTTCCCGCGGTGCAAGAGCAACCTCTACGATATGGGCACGAACGTTCCGCTGGCGGTTCGCTGGGCTGCGAGAGTGAAGGGCGGCCGGGTTGTGGAGGACTTTATCAGTCTGTCGGATTTGGCACCGACGTTTCTGGAGGCAGCGGGGTTGAAGCCGACCGCAGAGATGACGGCGAGGAGTTTTCTGAATGTGTTGACTTCGGGCAAATCTGGACGGGTGGACCCGAAGCGCGACCACGTCCTGACCGGCAAGGAGCGTCATGTGCCCTGCCAGGAAACCGGTATGGGTGGTTATCCAATGCGGGCGATACGGACGCACAATTTCCTGTATATCCGCAACTTCAAGCCTGACCGCTGGCCCGCCGGCGATGCCAAAGGGTATGCCCAACCTGTGAAAATAGTTGTATCCCGTCCACTCGGCACATTTTATGGTTATGGTGATATTGATGCGGCGCCTACAAAGTCTTATATGTTGAAGTACCGTAACGACCCGAAGGTCGGCAGACTATTTGAACTGGCCCTTGGAAAGCGCCCCGCTGAGGAACTCTACGACCTTCGCAAGGACCCTGACCAACTAAATAATGTTGCCGAGAAGACCAACTATGCCAGGGTCAAAGGCAAGCTCGCCACTGCTTTGATGGCCGAGCTGAAAGCAACCAAAGACCCGCGCGTTTTAGGCAAGGGCGATGCCTTCGACAAGTATCCCTATTATGGCGGAATGCCGGGCAGAAAGCCAGCCAAACTTCCTCAAAACAGAGCCGCGGCCGTAAGGGAGCGGTAACCACCCTTGCGGTTATACAGTGGCTTACTGCCGGGCGCAATCAATTTTTGTGATTGGTACTACTCCCCAAGAGCGCATAGAAAAGGCCGAGCCAAAGCCCGGCCTTAATAAGGATTTAGAACGTTTTAGGGTAATTTTATCCCGTTAGACATATGTGGATATTGGCAAGGTTTTTCCCTATATATAGCTATTTTTGTATCTTCGGAATGTCTAACGGGATTTATTTTGCGGGTTTGGCGAAGACTTCGACCTCGATATAGCGATTCAAATCGTTGGCGGTACTGCCGTTGCTGTAAAGCCGAACATATCGTGCGCGGGCGCCCCTGGCGTCGATAAGCTTGCCCTCGTGAGTTTCGGTATAGTGCATATCTTTGCCGAGGCCCAAACCGGCGGAGTTGTCAATGTCATTGTTGAACAGGGTCGTAACACCCGTAATAAAATCAGGGTCGCTTGCAACCTGCACGACCACATCAAAATAGACGCAGGGCTGCATGTGGTAATGCCAGAACAGAATAGCGTATATGTTATACTCGGCCTCGAGGTCGATAGTTACGCTTTGCTTAAAAGGCCCTAACTCAACAAAACTGCCGTCAGCGGCTTCCTTGTCTCCGTCGGTTATCATTTCGAGCCCGCCGATGATTGGCAGGTCGTCGGTGCTGGTTACGGGTTTTTCGAAGGCGACATTTTTTGTTCCAATCGGAGCCAAAAACGGCGGGCGGTCCTTGCCCAGTGGTTGCTCAAGATTAGGCACACTGGTATCCTGCGGCGTGCCCACGAACATCGCTCTGGGCAGCCTGATGTCAATCGGTGCCAATGAAGCACCCGACTTAAAGCGGCAGAGGCCAATTACTATGACGATAATGACCGCAGCGGCGGCGAATTTTGGAACTGGTCTTTTCATAATTGTTCTCCTTAAGGTTTGAAAAACGGTAGTCCGGGGTCCGAGTTGTTCCTGGGTTTCGTTAAAGGCCGAGAGCATTTGCCGGCGCAAGTTTTTACGATGCGCAGGGTTCGGCTTATTATCGATATTAAGCCGACTAACTATTTTTTTGAAATCAGCTTCATTTTTGAACATTTTACTGTTCTCCATCCACAATAAGTTGTAAGAAACTATCTCAAAACACAAGATGTCATTCCGAGTCCTTCAGCCAGACCCTTCGCTTCGCTCAGGGTGACAGTTTTGAGACGGTTTGTAAATGGTTTCGCAACTTCGTAAGAATCCTGTGTAACGTTACACGCACAGTTGCTTCTCTGGCGTTTAGAATCCGGGCTATCTGCTCGAACTCCAGGTTTTCGAAGAACCGCAGCGTAATTATGGTCTGGTGCTCCGGCTTAAGTTTCAGGATGGCCGCGTAAAGCTGCGGCCAATCCAGCTCGGATGATTTATCAGTGCTATCGGCAGCAGAAGCTGTCATCGAGCCGGCTGCTTTAGCGAGGAGCTGTTTGCGGCGCGACGTTTTTCTTATGTAAGCATTTGCCTGGTTGGCGGCTATGGCGTACAGCCAGTTTCGAAAATCCTGTTCGGTCCGGCCCTTGAAGTTGTGAATCCTGCGTGCCACTTCGAGAAAGACCGTGGATGTTACATCTTCTGCGACTTCTTTAATAAAAAGCCGATGGACGCAAAAACGGAAAATCCGCTCATAATACAACTCGTAGAGTTGTCCTAAGGCGTCTGCATCCGTGCGGGCCCGCAGTACAAAATCATCCCGGCAAGAGGGATTTGCCGGGTCTGTTCGCTTAACACTTTTCGCCATAGCACCAACCATCGCCACAAGTATAATTGCGCCAGAAACAGATATGTTACACGATATCACAAAAAACTCCCGCAAAATGCGTTTTTGGGCTGAAACGGCCGGCAAATCGTCCGGTATGGAAAATTCTTGACAGCGGCGGGGGTTATAAATAAAGTGGTTCATTCGTTTGTCCGGCGCCAAAGATTGGTGCGGGATTAAACCGCATTTACAGTACTGAAAATAAGGAGATTTACAATGGCAACGAAGGTTGGAATTAACGGGTTCGGCCGAATCGGCAGGGCCGTGGCAAGAATTATTATGCAAAACCAGAGCGACCTGGAGCTGGTGGCTGTCAATGACCTGTCGGACGCCAGGAGTCTTGCGCATCTGTTCAAATATGATACGGTGATGGGCAGATGGGGCGGGACGGTCGAGGCAGGGGACGGCAAGCTGGTCATTAACGGTAAGGATATAAAAGTATTAGCTATTAAGAATCCGGCTGAGCTGCCCTGGAAGGATATGGGCGTGAAGGTTGTTCTGGAATCGACGGGCGTCTTTCGCTTAGCTGAGTCGCCGAAGGGCGGTTACGCAGACCATCTCAAGGCCGGTGCCGGCAAGGTCGTCCTGAGTGTTCCGGCAAAAGACGATATCGATGCGACAATCGTTCTGGGCGTTAACGATGAGAAGCTGACCAGGGATGTTAAATGCGTATCGAATGCAAGCTGCACCACGAACTGTCTGGCACCTTTGTCAAAGGTCCTCAACGATACGTTCGGTATTGAGCAAGGGCTTATGACCACCATTCACGCTTATACCAACGACCAGAGGGTTGCAGATATGATACACAGTGACCTTCGTCGTGCGCGCGCGGCGGCGGCGAACATTATCCCGACTACGACCGGTGCGGCAAAAGCCATCGGTAAAGTTATCCCCGAGCTTGACGGCAAACTCGATGGCTTCGCCATTCGGGTGCCGATTCCGGTCGGCAGTATCGTTGACCTGGTGGTTAATGTTAAAAAGGACGTTACGGTCGATGCCGTAAACGCAGCGATGAAGGCGGCGGCGGAAGGGCCGATGAAGGGCATTCTGGTCTATTGCGATGAGCCAATCGTCAGCAGCGACATCGTTAATGAGCCCGCTTCGAGCATCTTCGATTCCCTGTGCACAATAGTCATCGGCAGGACCGTCAAGGTCATCGGTTGGTACGACAACGAATGGGCTTATTCGAACCGGACCGTTGATATTATGGCAAAGATGGCAAAGATGTAAAAAAATCCGAAATTCGAATATCGAAATCCGAAACAAATTCAAATGACAAAAATTCAAAATTCCAAACAAATTGAGCCACAGAGAAACACAGAGAAAGAATTAAAAGAATATGGATTCCTGCTTCCGCAGGAATGACACAAAGGTCGCAGGAATGACACAAAGGTCGCATGAATGACACAAAACGGCTTTGTCAGGACAAAATAAAAAATGGCTAAAAAGACTGTTGCCGATATTGATGTGGGGGGCAAGAAGGTCTTGATGCGGTGCGACTTTAATGTGCCTTTAGATGAGAATTGCAATATTACCAGCGATGACCGAATCGTCAAGGCACTGCCTACGATAAAGAAGATATTAAATGGCGGGGGAGCGTTGATTCTTATGAGCCATCTTGGCCGACCGAAAGGGCAGAGGGATGAAAAGCTGACCCTGGCACCGGTGGCCAAGAGACTTTCCGAATTGTTAGGCAAAGAAGTCATTTTCGCTAACGATTGCATTGGGGCCGAGACAAAAGCCAGGGCACAAGGACTGGCGAGCGGTGATTGTATGCTGCTTGAGAACCTGCGCTTCCACAAGGAAGAAACGATAAAAGACAAGGCGGCGAAGGAAGATGCGCAACTGCGAGAGGCCAAAGACAATTTTGCAAAAGAGCTTGCGGATTTGGCGGACATTTATGTTGACGATGCCTTCGGCACAGCACACAGGGACAATGCTTCAATGTACACGGTGCCGTTGATGATGGAGGGCAAGCCGCGAGTTATCGGATTTTTGATTGAAAAGGAACTGAAGTTTCTCGGTAAGACGTTAAGTAAACCTGAGAGGCCGTTCGTGGCGATATTGGGCGGAGCGAAGGTTTCCGACAAGATAGGAGTGATTGAAAATCTGTTAGACAAAGTTGACTGCATCCTGATTGGCGGGGCAATGGCCTATACATTTTTCAAGGCCGAGGGCCAAAGTGTCGGTAAGAGCTTGTGCGAGAATGATTTTCTTGATGAAGCTACTAAATTGCTGAAACGAGCCAAAGACGTTGGCTGTGAAATAGTTTTGCCGGTTGATAATGTAGCTGCCAGCGAATTCAAAGCCGGTGCCGAGAATAAAGTGGTAGCAGGTGATATTGAAGCTGAGTGGCAAGGTGTGGATATTGGACCGGCAACCCGAAAGCTTTTTGTCGAGAAACTTTTCGGTGCACGGACAATTGTCTGGAACGGCCCGATGGGCGTTTTTGAACTGCCGCCCTTCGATGAAGGTACGAAGGCAGTGGCTCTGGCCGTTGCCGAGGCCACGAGCAAAGGTGCACACAGCATAATCGGCGGTGGTGACAGTGCAAGTGCGGTAGAGAAGCTTGGTCTGGCGGAGAGAATAAGCCATATTTCCACAGGCGGCGGGGCTTCACTTGAATTTTTAGAAGGTAAGAAATTCAAGTGCCTTGAAATCCTCGATGAGAAGTAGAGTTCGTAGTTAAGAATATAAATCATTACCTAATCAATAATTAATACAATATGGTCTTATGTCTGATTTACGGCTGCCTAAAGCAGGGACAATTGAGATTGCACCATCGATATTGGATGCTGATTTTGCCAAGCTGGCTGACGAGATAGCTCAAGTTGAATCTGCCGGTGTGAATATGGTGCATCTGGACGTTATGGATGGTCACTTTGTTCCGAATATTACAATCGGGCCGCCGGTGATTGCCAAGCTTCGCAAGTGCAGCGGGCTGGTTTTCGACAGTCATTTGATGATAAGTGAGCCGGCCAAATATGCTGAGCGTTTTGTCGAGGCCGGCGCCGACCATATAACATTTCATATTGAAGCGGCTGAGAGAAGTGACAAGCTCATTGACCGGCTGCACGAGCTTGGTGTTACTGCGGGGATATGCCTGAATCCGGAGACAGAAGTTGAGGCGATAGAAAAGATTGCGCCGCTTTGCGATATGGTTCTGGTGATGACGGTCCGTCCGGGTTTTGGTGGGCAGAAGTTTATGCCCGAGGCGGCGAAAAAGGTCGCTCGAATAAGAGAAATTGTCGGTCCTGATATTCGCATCGAAGTTGATGGCGGGATAGACCCTCAGACTACGCCGATTGTCGTTTCCTACGGCGCTGATACGCTTGTAGTGGGCAAGGCAATATTTTCAAAATCCGACCGTATTGCAGCGATAAAAGCCATTCGCCAGGCGGCCAGGTAATCAGGGTACCAGATTATCAGATGGCCTGATTCCCCCAGCTTCTATAATGCTGTATTTTTCCTTCGATATGAGAAGTTATCGGACAAGTCAGTAATTTTCCGCTTTTCCACGTATTTTTGCGCGCGTGGACTGTGGTTAGCTTCGAGGCCACAAGCAGTCAGGCCCAAATATTCGGAGAGTTTTCGATTTCTAACCGCTTCAGGGGGTATCATCGTTCTCGGTGCGTGTAACTTAGTGATTATCTCCCCATATTTGACCTGGTATTTTGTGCAAGATATTGCTGAAAAAGGACTTGTTTGCAAAAAAGAAATTATGCACCTGCCTTTAATAGCCGATAAGCCGACAAGCCAATAAAAAGCGTGGGCTGCGAAACCATTCGCGTTAAGTAGAAAGTAAAAAGTAATTAGAATAGTTAAGAAAACAAGTTTGTAGGACAAAGTTCAATAGGGAGGTATAAAAATGGCAAAAAGATCAGTTAAAACCAGGAAAACGGCAACCAAAAAAGGTGCTGCTCCAAAGGCCAAGGCAACCAGAAAGAAGGCCGCTCCGAAGCACGCGACGGCCAAGAAACGCGTAACGCCGAAGGCCAAGGCAACCAGCAAGAGCGCCACTCCGAAACGCGCCAGGAGACGCACAAGGCCGAAAGCCAAGGCAACCACAAAGAGTGCCACTCCAAAACGCGCCAGGAGACGCGCAAGGCCGAAAGCCAAGGCATCCAGAAAGAGCGCTGCTCCGAAACGCGCGACAGCCAGGAGACGCGTAACACCGAAGGCCAAGGTAACCAGAAAGAGTGCTGCTCCGAAACGCGCGACAGCCAGGAGACACGTAACACCGAAGGCCAAGGCAGTTAGAAAGAGTGCTCCTCGGAAACGCGCGACGGCCAAGAGGCACGTAACGCCGAAGGCCAAGGCAGCCAGAAAAGCCCCGAGGAAAGTCGCCCAAAGACGAAGCCCGGTAACGGCAAAAGGTGAATTTGATTTTAACGCCTGGCTGCTGCCCAGTTTAGAGCTGGAACAATATGAGCCTAATGTTGAGCCGGAGGTCGGGGTTAAGGACCAGATCAAGGGTTCTACCCGCTATGCCTGGATTGGGACAGGTCAGTGCGGCGGAAGATTGGTGAAGTCATTCCATGACCTGGGTTATAAGAAGGTATTGGCGGTGAATACGACCCACCATGATTTGGATTTGCTCGATATTCCCCAAAATCAAAAGTTCCAGATGAACATCGGGGGAAAAGGCGCCGGTAAGGATATGGGAAGAGGTAGGGACGCCATCCAGCAATATCAGCAGGAAATTTTGCACTTAACCCGGCAAACGTTTGGTTCTCAAGTTGACCACATCATGGTTTGCTTTGGAGCCGGTGGAGGCACAGGCGGTGGAAGCGCAACGGGCCTGATTGAGATTGCCAAAAGATATGCTCGGTATATTGGGCTAACCGAACCGGACAAGAAGGTTGGTGCGATTATGACTTTACCGACGGTAGGCGAAGCCAGTTCCCCATTGGTAGCGCAAAATGCTCATGATGTGGCTTCCGAATTAAGCCAGATGGCAGCGAAAGGAAAGATATCACCGCTTATCATCATAGACAATGAAAAGATTAGCAAGCTGTATCCAGGGATGACGGTGAAGTCCTTCTGGCCGAGCATAAACAATACTGTTGCAGGTCTGTTTGACATCTTCAACAGAGTCAGTGCGCTGAGCAGTCGGTACACCTCTTTTGACCCTGTGGATTATCACAGCATTATGGAGGCGGGCAGTTGTGCGATAATGGGCCTGACGAGAGTAAATAAATTTAGCGACAAGTTCGCGATATCGCAGGCCGTGAAGAAGAACCTCGAGAAGACATTGCTGGCCAGTGGGTTCAATTTGTCCACTGCCAAGGTTGCCGGGTGCATAGTTGTCGGCGGCAAGAAGTTAATAGCAGAGGCCAGAGGCCTGCAGGACAATATCAACTACGCCTTTGACGTTTTGTCAGAGATAACGGGCAAGGCGACCATCCATCGAGGAATCTACGAAGACAACAAGCATTCTATAAGGGTTTACACGATTATCGGCGGATTGGATGCTCCCACCCAACGACTTGAAGAGCTTCTGAGCTGCGCTGCTGTCCATGTTGGTTAAAGAAGTAAAATACCTCTGCAGGTAACAGCAGCGAATTTTTGATATTCGCCGGGCGTGCTGTCAGCCTTCCTCTTTGAAGGCCGCTGGCAGCATACCCGGCGAATTGCATTTTAACTATCATCTCCATTAGCGGCCGGTGTTACCGGATAAAAGTAGCCCGGCAACCTGCATCAGGGAATCAGGTACCTGATAGTCTGGTAGCCTGGTACCCTACTAATTCCTCTCCCGGCCAAAAATCCCAAAACTAATGTGGTGGTAATTTTTGTAGCCATATCTGTGAATCTCTGGTAAGATATTAATGCTCTGTGACTTTTGATTTGACGAACTGTCATTGCGAGGAGCGGAAGCGACGAAGCAATCTCGGACTTCCGATGAGTTGAGATTGCTTCGCTTCGCTCGCAATGACAATGGCGGGACGTTATAGCTATGGCCAAAGAAGTGAAATCGAAATGGAACGGTTTCTCATTGAAGCCGCGGAAAGAGATGCCCGAAGGGCTGTGGACGCGATGTCCGGGCTGCGAGCATATGCTCTATAAAAGCGCCGTTGAGCGAAATCTCAATGTCTGTCCGGAATGTAACCATCACTTTCGCATCGAGGCAGCGACCCGAATCAAATATCTGGTCGATGAGGGTTCTTTTCAGGAGATATTAGGTGATTTGACAACCTATGACCCGCTGGGCTTTAAGTACAGGGACACCACTTATAAGCAGCGTTTGAAAG
>JAUWBI010000015.1 GCA_030601745.1 Phycisphaerae bacterium | reverse complement strand
TGGACCGTCAATTATCTTCTGTTATTTATCTGCTAGTAAATCATACTTGGTATCAAATGCGATGTTTACTAACGTCCAATCCGAAACCGGCTTATAGAAGTAAAACTCCCATATCACTGGAACTTGCTCACATTTTAGGACGTAGACAAGTCTGACAACAGAATCGCCATATTTTTGCTGTTTTACAAATTCATAACCTAATAATTCGCCATACATATTAAGAATGGTCCAGGTATTCTCCTTCTGCAATTTTACCATTTGCGCCTTAGACGCTATCAGGGAATTTGAAAAAAGTTCATCGTAAGATTTATCCACTTCCTTCTCGATAATACCTGCCAGAAATGTCTCCGCTCTTTTCTGGTAATCAGCTTTTTCTGGAAGAGCGGCACTACAAAGCACCAAACCCAGGAAAACAGCCACCACAATTTTGATAGTTTTCATTTTCAGCCCCTTTCATAATTGGTTTTTGAAACTATTTGCCTTTTGAATATTGTCTTCTTTTATATTAATGCTGTCAAGAGGGGTTTTAATTTTCGGATTGCGTTGCCGCGGTGAGAGATTGCATTTTTTTCCTCGGTGGTTAGTTGGGCTACGGTTTTGTTCAGATGCGGCACAAAGAAAATCGGGTCGTAGCCGAAGCCCTTTTCTCCGATTTCTTTCTCGGTTATAAGACCTTCCAGTGTTCCCTGAGTTTCGATTAAGATTTCTTCGGGACTTGCCAGACACAGAGAGCAGACAAATCTTGCTGTTCGTTTTTCAGTGGGTATGCCTTCTAAAAGTTTCAAGACCTTTGCAATGTTCTTATGGTCTATTAGCTTTCTATCCTCGCATATTTGGCCGCAGAATCTCGCTGATTCAATGCCGGGGCCGCCCTCAAGGGTGTCTATTACCAGGCCTGAATCATCGGCAATTGTCCACAGGCCGGTCGCTTTAGCGTAGCCGATTGCTTTTTTGCAGGCATTTTCAGTGAAAGTTAGGCCGTTCTCCGGGACTTCAGCGATATCACTGAAATCGGCGAGACTGAGCCACTTAACGTCGGCTTCGAGTAAAGCTTTCAGTTCAACGATTTTGCCGGGATTCGTAGTAGCAACAAGAATTTTTTTATTTTTACCGGGCATAAGACACCAAAGAAATTCACCTAGTTTTTGTTAAACACGGCCTTATTAAATGCCTCTCTATACATATCGAGAAGATCAGGGGCCATTCCGTCGCTTACTGATATTTCCAAGTAATAGTCATTGTCTATCCTCTCTTGCGTTACTAACGTGCTCAGAGCGCAGTTATAAAGTATTATGTCTTTTGCCTCTTCGTGGTCGTAACCTTCTGCAAGCAACCTCTTGAACAGATAGTCAAATGTGAATCTGTCAAAGACATCAGGGAATTCTCTGATGTAAATTGGAGGATATTCGTCGTCCATCTTTTAGTTAGCTCATTAGTTTTTTTAACAAGGCCCGCTGGAAGTGCAGGCGGTTTTCGGCCTGGTCGAACATAATCGAATTGGGCGACTCGATTACTTCATCGGTGATTTCAAGGCCGCGATTAGCAGGAAGACAGTGCATAATCTTGGCGCGAGGCGCCGATTTAAGCAGCTCGGCATTGACCTGAAAACCTGCGAAGTCCGCGCAGCGTTTTTGCTTTTCCTCCTCCTGGCCCATACTGACCCAGGTGTCGGTATAAATGATGTCGGCGTCAACGACGGCCTGGGTGGGGTCGCTGGTTTGCCGGACGCTGTCGGCGGATATTTCATTTGCCTTCCGGATTGATTCGGCATCAAGCTCGTAACCGGCCGGCGAAGCAACAACCATTTTCATACCAAGCTTTGCGCAGGCAAAGGCCAGCGAGCGAGCGACGTTATTGCCGTCACCGATAAAAGCGATTTTCACACCTTCCAGCTCGCCGCAATGCTCGCCAATGGTAAGGACGTCAGCCATTGCCTGGCAGGGATGTAACCAGTCCGTCAGGGCGTTTATTACCGGCACCGTTGCAAAGGCGGCCAATTCAGTGATGGTGCTGTGCTCAAAGGTTCGTGCCATTATGCCGTCAACATATCGGCTCAGGACCCTTGCCATATCTTTGATTGGCTCGCGCTTGCCGATGCCGCCTATGTCTTCGGGCTTAACGTAGATTGCATTGCCGCCGAGGTCCGTCATAGCGACCTGGAAACTAATTCTGGTTCGCAGGCTCGGCTTCTCGAAAAGCATTGCCAGCGTTTTGCCGGGAAGGCATAAATCATTGCTGCCAACGCTGTATAAACTCTTCAGCCGACTGCTTATCCGCAGCAGCTCTTTTAGCAACTCGGGCGGACAATCATTTATGGAAAGAAAATCTTTCATTTTGCGCTCTCAGTCAAAACGGTATCAAGGATATCAACGGCCTGGTCGATCTGGCTTTTAGTAGCAATCATCGGCGGCATAAACCGCAGAACGGTATCACAGGTGCAATTTATTCGCAAACCCTTCTGCAAACATTTATCGACTATTTCGGTGCCGGGGTTTGTTAATTGAACGCCAATCATCAAGCCGACGCCACGAACATTATCTATAATATAATGCTTTTGCTTTAGCTGTTCGAGCTTATCTTTAGTATATCGGCCGAGCCGGGCGGCGTTTTCCAGAAGATTATCTTCTTCTATTGCCTCAACAACAGCGACGGCCGCCGCGCAGGCCAGGGCGTTGCCGCCGAAAGTTGAAGCGTGCTTGCCGGGGACGAATGAGGCGGCCACTTCTTCTTTAGCCATCATAGCTCCAATTGCCACCCCGCCGCCGAGGGCCTTTGCCATAGTTATAATATCCGGGACGACGTCGAAATGCTGGTATGCGAACCATTTGCCGGTTCTGCCCATTCCGGTCTGGACTTCATCTAAAATCATTACCGCCCCATTTTCATCGCAGAGCCGGCGAATCGCCTGCAGATATTCGGCGGTGGCGATATTTATTCCACCCTCGCCCTGAATCGGCTCGACTAAAATGCCCGCAACCTCATCGCTGAAAGCTGATTCGAGTGCAGTAATATCGTTGAACGGAACATAAATGAAGCCCGGCAGCAATGGCAGGAAGCCCTCGTGATACTTTGGCTGGGCGGTTGCTGCAACGGTGGCAAAGGTTCGGCCGTGGAAGCTGCCCTCGGCGGTGATAAATTTATATTTTTCCTGCGAGGTGTGCAGCCGTGCGAGTTTTAGTGCTGCCTCGTTGGCCTCGGCGCCGCTGTTGCAGAAGAAGCACTTGCCGCCGAACGCCCGTTCGCTTAACAGCTTCGCTAATTTGCCCTGTGGCTCGGAGTAAAAAGTATTGTCGATATGCAGAAGCTCGCCGGCCTGTTTGCGTAATGCCTCAACGACTTTCGGATGGCAGTGACCTATCGCGCTGACGGCCCAGCCGGGAAACATATCCAGTATCTTATTGCCGTCGGCGTCGAAACAGTAACAGCCCTTACCTTTAACGATAACCCGCGGCAGCCGGCTGTAATTAGCGATAACGTATTTATCAAACAAATCAATCGTTTCCTGCGTGGTCATAATTCTTTCCCTTCGAAGTGCCTAAAGTTTGAAGTGCCTAAAGTGCCTAAAATTCAGTAAACTCTATTCTTACAACTTTAGCTCACTTTAGGCACTTTAGCTCACTTTAGGCACTTTTAATTATTTGCGTCCCGATGCCTTTGTCGGTGTAGATTTCCAGCAATAGTGAATGCTCGATTCGCCCGTCGATAATATGCGCCTTTTTGACTCCGGCGTCCAACGCCGTCAGGCAGGCCTCAACCTTCGGGAACATTTTGTCGGTGATAACACCGGCGTCAATCATATCTTTAATTTGCGTTTCGTCCAGACTCGAAGCTGTGCTGCCTGGGTCTTCGAGGTCGGTCAGTATTCCGTGGGTGTCGCTTACAACAACGAGCTTTTCAGCGCCGACTTCAGCGGCGACCCTGCCGGCGGCGCTGTCGGCGTTGACATTCAGCTTTCCGCCGGCCTTATCTTTAGCCACCGATGCGATGACCGGTATAGTCCCGTCGGCACAGAGCGTCTTTAACAATTGCGCATTTATCTCGACAACCTGCCCGACCAGGCCGAGGTCAAGTTTCCGCCCGTCTTTGCCGGCCAGTCTCAGGGTTTCGGCAAACAATACACAACTGCTCAGCGAGTGCAGACCCATCGGCTGACAGCCCAGCTCAGTGAGGGTCTCGCAAATGGGAGTATTGATTTTATGTACGAGCGTATGCTCTGCTATTGTCAGTGTTCGCTGGTCGGTATATCGACGGCCCTGTACCCAGACCGGCTCGAGGCCCGCCTCGTTCATTGCCTTTGTGATGGCCTTTCCGCCGCCGTGGACGATAATCGGCTGCATTCCGACGGTGGCCATAAAGGCAATATCGGTCAGCAGCTTCTTTTGCAGAGAAGTATCTTCGAGGACGCTGCCGCCGAGTTTTACTACCACGATTCGGCGGCGAAACCGGCGGATATATTCCATCGCCTCGATGAGCACACCAGCTTTTGCAATAGCTTCTTCCACTTGCCTGACTCCTGAAAACAGCAATTAAACGAAGAAGTGAGTGTATGAATGCAGACGTGATTAGTCAAGCCAAATCTGCTGTTAGTAAGAGTTAGAACAGGCGGGAGCTATCGAGCAGGAAGGTTACCGGGCCGTCGTTAACGCTGTTTACCTGCATGTGCTCTATTCTCCTATTCCGATCATCGTATGCGTGCCCGCGAACATGTTACTAATGAAGCTGTTAGTTCCAACCATTAGTCCACTTGCATCGCCGTGAATGTTCAAACCCATCGGGCGTAGATCTATTTTGGATACAATAGCCTTTTCTTCTGAAACTTTGGTTACTTCCACTATTGTAATGTCTCCAACCTTTACAATCGTTGACTTATTCTTGGCAGAAACATTGACTTCTACAGCCTCATTCAAGGATTTATTCTTCTTAACAACATCTTGGAATTGTTTCCTCCCCTTGGCAACCAGCCCAGAAAGCCAGATAAGCGGCTGCTCACCACGGCCTATTAAGAAAATAGCATTCTTATGAACCTCTATAGGTATTTTGCCGTCTATAAACTGATTACTACAAATCTCCAGTTGCTTAAATGCTAAGTATTCTTTTGGCAATTCACTAGATAGCATTAGTATCTCCTGCACGACACTTTATATTTTCGACGTGATTCGACTCTCTTTGGCTCACTCTCCAGATGCTCTTGTATTTTCTTGAGCAATTTCTTTTTTTTACTGGGCCACAAGTAAGCGCATAAAAATAAGATAATAAACAAAACCAGCGAAATGAAAAGAGCCCTTATTTCCCAAGAGCCAATTTCCACGTCAGTCTTGCCAACAAGTGCTTCGTAGCATTTTGCTCCGATTACAATCACGTAACCTACACCTACCCCAAGACAACAAGTACCTATAGTGAATAGAATGCCGGATGGGGTTTTGTTAGTTAAGATTAAATAATCTGCTTCACCAATGGTATATCCAGGCCCAGAAACTCTTTGGTCAGGATCGATTATCAATTCTTCCGAAGGGAGCTCCACAGTATCAGTGAACTTCTTATCCCTCACCATTTCAACTTGTTTTTCGTGTGATTCCATCTTCCTTTCTGAATTATAAGATTCGCAGGCACATGCACAACACTTTTTCCGCTCCTGCCCCAGTGTCTCCCGACGGCTGAATATGGCTAATAGGGTTAAAACAGGCGGGAGCTGTTGAGTAAAAAGGTTACCGGGCCGTCGTTGATGCTGCTTACCTGCATATACTTGCCGAAGATGCCTCTTTCAACGGCTACGCCCTGCTCGGCAATCAGTTCAACCACTTTTTCGTAGAGCTGTTGTGCCAACGCCGGCTCGGCGGCGGCGTCGAAGCCGGGCCGACGACCCTTTCGGCAATCGCCGTGAAGCGTAAAATTGCTGACTAAGAGAATTGCTCCACCGACGTCGAGCACGCTTCGATTCATCTTGCCGGCTTCGTCGGCAAAGATACGCAGGTTCACTAACTTCTCGGCCATAAACTCGGCATCCTTGATTGTGTCACCCTTGCCGACGCTGAGATAGACCAGTAACCCTTTGTCGATCTTGCCAACTGTTTGGCCATTGATTTCAACTTCGGCCTGCAAAACCCGCTGTATAACGGCTCGCATCAGTGTCCTCAAATATAATATGGAGGGATTCTAAAACCACGGCGATGAGGCCGCCCTTCGGATGTGCAGCTCATCAATAACGGCATTGCCTTTATGCGTAACAAGGTAGAGAACCAGCTCAGCGATTTCATCCGGCTGCATAAGGTCATCCTTTTTTATGTCCGGGCGGAGCTTCTGTATCAGCTCGGTATCAACTCCGCCGGGACAGAGCAAATGGATACGGACATTTGAGCCCCTCAGCTCCTCAGCCAACGATATCGTCATCCCGCGAAGGGCATGCTTTGATGCGGTATAGGCGCTTTGAAGCGGATGACCTTTGACCCCTACGACCGAGGCGATATTGACAATGTATGCTGCTTCGGCCTTCCTTAACATCGGCAGAGCTTCTCTGCAGAGGATAAACGGCGCACGTGAATTTATCCGGATACAGCGTTCCCAGTCTTCGGTTGCGGTCTCTTCCAGTTTTGCCGAGTGAGTAACGCCTGCGTTATTAACCAGTATGTCCAGTCGGCCGAATTTTTCGCCGGTTACTTTGATGAGGTTTTTGATAGATTCTTCCTCGGCTAAGTCAGTAACAACAATCTCCGCTTTTCCGCCGGCGTGCGTTACCTGTTCAGCGGTTTCCTGTAGTTTCCGGATTGAGCGAGCAGCCAGAATGACGGTTGCGGCCTCTTTGGCTAATGCAATACTAATAGCTCTGCCAATCCCCCTGCTGGCCCCTGTTACTATTGCGACTTTTTCGGCTAATTGCTTTCCCATTTGGCAGCCCTTCTAAAAATCGTCTCGCAATTATAACCGAAAATTATAACAAACAAACCCCCATTCTCCTTGCTGGCCGTTGATTGGCCTGCCCCTCCCCGTCTAAAGGCTGAAAGTCTTAAGCCACCAGCGAAAACTCTCGTTTTGAATTTCGTGCTTTGTTCATTCGAATTTGTTTCGGATTTCGGATTTCGTTTTTCGGATTTTTCTTCAACCCGCAACCCGCTATCGGTCCTCTGTCCTCCACCTGCCCCCATTGCTTAGCCCCCAGCCTGTCCCCGAATGTCGTAGTCGGGGATCTACTCTAATGGGGTCATTGCGAGCATCGCGAAGCGATGCGCGGCAATCTCAATTATGTTTAGCCGCCGGGGGTTATTTGGCCTCACCTCAACGCCCCATCCTACGGATTCATAATATTCACATTAGGCGGTTGGTTCGATACGGGCAGCTCCGGCTCATAGCCCAGCGCACTTAGCGCATCTTCCAGCTTTTCAATACTTTTTTCCAACGCATCTATGGCCTGCTCCTCGTGCTGTATCGCGGAATGAATCTTCTGCTTCGCTGTAACTATGTCGCCTTTATCCAAATCGCCATAATCTCCACTTTCAAACCATTCCTCAAGCGTTTCGTACGCCGCCCATTCTTCAGCTAACGCCGCCAGTAATTCTTCAAGCAGCGCTGTTTTGCGCTCGACTGCACGTTCAGTAGCCATTGTGGCAGTTAGATAGGGATTGCAAATACCTATTGGCGCATCGGAATCTACCCACGCCGGGTCGCTGTTATCGACATCCGGGGTGACACCCAATTGCCCATCGTTGCCGTTGCCGGACAGGTCATATACAATTTGCCCCCCACCTTCGTCAAAGTCCCAGTAAGCAATAAGATTCGGTTCGCCACCGGTTAGCCTCGTATGCATATTCACCTGAATCTCTTCAGCCGATAACGCCCTGTTGTAGATTGCAACTTCATCTATTTTGCCGTTAAGATACTCGCCGCCGTCTCTTGAGCCTATAGTAAAATTAGCATCGCTTAAAGTACTTCCGCTCAGGGAATCGTGGGTAATAGTAAGTGTTTCTGGCTTTCCATCGATATAAATGCTAAATCCTGAAGCTGAATTACTGCCATCGTAAGTAACTATGACATGATGCCAGCTCCCATCATTGATAGCTGTGCTTCCATGCACTCTTATAGCATTACTACTCCAACTTGAAATAAGGTGGGGCCAAATAGTCCCGTCTGGGTTTATCTTAATATCATAACCCTGATAGGATCCACCGTCTCTCATTTTAGCAAGAATAGCACCCCGTGGTGACAATGGTGACAATGCGGTTTTTATCCAGGCGGCAAGCGTGTATGTCCCGTCACCCACATTCAGGCTGCTATCATTCCCGCAATCAACATAATCATCCACACCATCAAACCTCAATGCTGTTCCTGTTGGGCAGATGGCCAAAATATCAATTGCTTTCTCAGCATCAACAATAACATCCTCCTCGGTGTAGCTGACCAGTATTGTCGCTGACTGGTCTTTGACAATATCTTTCGTTGTCAGCACGCCGTTTTCATCAATATTCGCTGCCGTATTTGGCTCAACCGCCCACAGAGCCGAATACGTTACGTCTCTTGTGCTGTCATTGTCATAGTGCGCGATGGCTTTATAGCTCGCACTGAAATTCTCCGCCACCTCACTCGGCCCAATTATCTCAAGGCCAATCACATCAGCCAATGCGGCCCCACACAGAGCCAAAACCCCCACCACCGCCATAAAAAATAAATTTGTTCGTACCCTCTTCATTTCCATTTCCTTTCAAAGCTTGTCCCTGCCCCGCATCCTTGTGCGGGATAAACTCCAGCAGGGAACTGTTAATATTTTCACCCCGTTAGAAAATTTGCCCTTTTTGTAACCTTTTATTGCTCACTATCTAGTTTCTAACGGGGTAAATAGTGCACCGATATCCTCTTATCAAAACCTACCGGAATAGGTGCGTTACACTTACATTTGACCTCCGGGTTCGGCCTTTAGAAATCAGCTAAACATAATACCATTATATACATTTTTTAGCTGTCAACTAACGAAATAATGAGCAAAATTTTTC
The DNA here is from genome assembly GCA_030601745.1 of Phycisphaerae bacterium. Classification (GTDB taxonomy): domain Bacteria; phylum Planctomycetota; class Phycisphaerae; order Sedimentisphaerales; family Anaerobacaceae; genus JAUVYQ01. The sequence continues at coordinate 40,332 of JAUWBI010000015.1, read as the reverse complement.
TTTTTAACCAAAATACCGTAATACTACGGGTTTTTATAAAGCCGAAACCAAACATATAGCCGATTATCTCATCGACTTACCGAAACAACAGCCGAATAGGCGAAAATTAGCTTTTTCACAATTCTCAAAAATCCGTGTCAATCCGTGTTTATCTGCGCCTAATAAATTCGTGCCAATTCGTGGCTATATTTTTCTGCGTAATCTGCGAAATCTGCGTCTAATTTTTCTTCGTGACTTCGCATTCTCCTTGCAGGTACAGCTTTAGCACCCTTTGTTAGCGTCGCAGGGACCGAGGCCTGGGCGGGTTCTCTTCTTCTATAAGCGCCTCCTGCGCTCCTGTGCCTTCCGTGGGCGTCAATCCTCCGCTTCGTCTTTGCTCAGGGTTGATTGAGCATGCTCCTTCGTGAGCCCCTGATTCTTCTTGACCCTTGCTCAAGGAAGCGCATCCTTCTCAACTGCTCTTCCATTTTTTGGACCAATCTCTCCATCCGCTGCTGCCTGCTTAACAACAGGCCGTCAATTGCGGCGGTCGTCTTTTTCGCTTCTTCTTCAACGGCAAACTTTCGTATGTAGATGAGGTCTGCCTTGATTGGCTCTTGCACCGCGTTTGCCAGACTTATCCTGTTTTCAACTCCTGTCTTCAGCCACTCGCTTATCTGTATCTCATTTTTGCCCCCTACGCCCGGCAATGTCCTCTCCGGAGCTCCGGCTGGACTTTCTACTCCCGTACCCCCAAATCCGCCTTGCTCTCTCATATCTTCTCTAGGCAGCCGTCCTCCGCTCCGCCTTTCTTCCCAGGCCCTTCGCCTTTCCTCAGGGTCAAGCATGCTCCTTCGTTGTCCCCTCATTCCTCTTGACCCTCGCTCGGGGAAGCGCATCCTTCTTATTTCCTCTTCCATTGTTTTGACGCGTGTCTTTAACCGCTCCTGCCTGTCCAGCAGCAGGTCATCAATCGCCTTCGTCGTCTTTTTCGCTTCTTCTTCAACAGCAACCTTGCGTATGAAACTAATCTCTGCTTTTACCTGCATTTCCACGGCTTTTACGAGCCTTGTTCTATTATCAATTCTTGTCTGCAGCCACTCGCGTACCTCATATCGGCTGCGTCTGTCCACCTGGGTCAATGCTTTTTCCAGGCCTTCAAACGCCTTGATGCTGGCTTTGACCGCGTTTGGGTCAGCGATTGGATCTGGCTCGGCTGTCGATGTTGCATAAGTAGTCCCTATGGGCTGCGTCCTTTCGAATTGGCCTGGATACTCTTTCTTACGTACGATCAGAGGTAATTCACGCTCTGCCGCGCTTTTTAGGGCCCATTTCCTATCAAGATATTCTTCAGCCCGCCTAATCCCTGAGTTGATTCCATTTTGTAATTCAGCCGGGACAACCTCAACCGTTTTGTGCGGGACAATACCATTGTATTCAATAGGCTGACGTTCAAAGCCCCAACGGCTGCGAACGGGCAAGGTCGCAGTACCAAGTCCATTTGGAATCTGCCACTCACGCTTCGCACTCGATGAGCCCGCCGTACGAGAGCCCATCAAATACGCACCGGCACTATAGACCATGTCTCGCGCAAACGTCTCCCCAGCCGATATAGCACCTGCGTCGAGCAGCACTACCATATCCCCCCGATAAAAGGGAGCATCTTCAGATGGCCCCTGCTTTTTATTAAATCGCTTAAAAACCTCTGTGCCGTACCCACCCCCGCCGTTTCCACGCAAATCAATAATCAGCCCCCGAATATCTTCGAAGCTGCCCAACGCCTCGTCAATAGCTTCAACAAGCTCACCGGCGATACGACGCAGATAAATATATCCATACCCGCTTTTCAGTTTCACATAGGAGCAATTCCCACGCCGTTTCAAACCTGTCGGCTCCGCATAAGTATGAGGCCAACCCTTGGCCTCCCATTTGTTGACAACTCTTATGGTTTCAGTCTTCCCGTTTTTGATGATAGTTATCTGATGATTATCGTTTTGCTCGCCCTTAAGTGGAATCCGATAGCTGAACAGCCTGGCACGCTGTGGGCTGGAGAAAGACCCACCGGCTTTCCAACTTTTTTTAGCATCACTTTCCAGATAATCGCGTGCATTTTGTCCGTCGATTTCAGTTACTATCGTTCCCGGCTTGAGCTTGTCGCTGTGTTCAGACATACAACTCATAACCACAACTTGTCCATTCGCTGCAGGCAGGAAACTCACACGAGGATAGTAACGCACCTCAGCTCGTGGGAATTCGCCTTTCAAATTTCCAAATCCCATATGCGAGTCCCTCAGGCAAAGTCGCGCTTCATTTAGCAAACCATAGAATTCCTCGTTCGACTCACATTGTTTAATTTTTTCGAGCAGCTCTTTTTTGCAGGTATTCCAATCGTGTCGGATACCCTTCAAATCAAGGAACGGGTATGTACTGTCTATCTCTTTGATAAACGCCGCCAGTGATTGCTCATATATTCTGCTTTCAGCTTTAATCGGCTCAGCTGCCGTTGTTTCCCCTGGCCTTGGCCGAAGAGGAGAAATCCTGCCCGGTGTCGCGGCAAAGGTCGGGATGGGGCTGAAAAACGCGAGCAGCAGCAAAATCGAAATTGAAATAACCAAACGCCTCATTGGTATATCCTCCGAAATGTAATAATGTCAAATTCAGCTAATGGCCAGCCTTAATCCGGCCGGCCGAAATACAGATATACCCATTATACAGGAAATGTTTAATTTCTTACATCAAAATTATCACAATTCAAGTTCTTTGCCGCCGCTTTTAAACTTGCTCCAAGGATGCCAGGCCGAGCCTTTCTGCGATTCTATCGAATTCGTCCAGAGAGTAAAATTCGATGATTATCCTGCCTCTTTGGCCATTTTTGCGGGTCTCAATGCTTACCCTTGTGCCAAGCTGGCTGCTGAGTTTACTCTCGAGGTCCAGGATGTGTGCCGGTTTCGAGCGGACGGTTGCTCTGGCTTGCTCTGTGCCTGTAAGGTATTTTCGGACCAGTCTTTCGACTTCACGGACGCTGAGCCGGCCTGCCATTGCTCGATTGGCCAGCTTCCGGCGAAGCTCGTCGGTAGGCAGGGCAAGTATCGCACGGGCGTGGCCCATATTCAACTGGCGATGGACTAACATCTGCTTGATTTCGTCCGGTAAGTCCAGCAGGCGCAAGTAGTTAGCGATAACAGAGCGGTCTTCGCCGAGCCGTTGGGCGGCTTCGGCCTGGGTTAGAGAGAAGGTATTGAAATAGTTTTGATAGGCCTTTGCGCGTTCGAGGGGATTGAGGTCGGTTCGGTGTATGTTCTCAATTAGTGCCAACTCAAGCAACTGCTGGTCGGTTGCCTGACGAATTAGGGCGGGTATGGTTGTCAGAGAAGCTAATTGAGCGGCTCGGAGTCGGCGTTCGCCGGCGATTAGCTGGTATCCCGACGCGGCCGGGCGAACAATAATTGGCTGAATTACGCCGTTGGCTCTGATGGACTCGGCTAAATCTGCCAGTTCCTGCTCATCCCATACCGTTCGTGCCTGATAGGGATTCGGCGCTATTGAATCGATACTAATTTCCTGCAGCGAATCGCGTAACTCTTTGTCTGGCGGGAAGTTAGGGGTTATCGCAGGGTCAGGCAATAGCTGATTTGCCTCTGCGGTGCCGAATGTTATCGGACTTAAAAGCGACTGCAGCCCCCTGCCGAGACGTTTTGGTTTTTCTCTTTTTTTGTTGGCCATATAAGTGCTCCTTCACAAAATATTATGAATCCTGTTTTCCTTTGCCTACTTTTAGCTGACGTTCAGGCGTCAGCCCAAATGATATTTCGGAATTTTTACTGGAAATTCTTCAACTTTGCCGGGCAAAAAAATGTTTTTTGGAAAAAATGTTTCACGTGAAACAGTGGGAAAGAAAGCAAACATCAGGCGCAAGACTCTTTTATTGCCTTAGAGTTAGTGTGTACTCATAGGAGGATACAGAGAAAATGTTAAACAGGAAAGAGCTGCTTGCGGTTGTCGAAGTCAGCTAAGCAACCTTCAAACAGTAATGAAATATCAGGGCTGGGTGTTTGTCGCCGTTTCCTTGTGCCTGGAGTCTTACGGAGTATAACGAAAACCATCCTTTCCCAAAAGCCGGCTTTCGCGATGTGAATGAGGGCGAGCAGCTTTGGAAGAGCTGTATTGCGATGCGGCTTGATATGAAGAGCCGTTCATAAATCGGTGCATAAATGGATGAATCGGCAGCGTTTGCCCGACGTTTATTGTGGGATGTACGTTGAACGGTTGCATTTTGGGGAACACAAGTAGAGTGATTTGATTCGGCGGGATGTTTGGAAAGTCAGATTGGCCAGGCAAGACGTTTCACGTGAAACAAAAGAGTAGCGGATAGCGTTTAGCATACAGCGGATAGGAAAAGAAACGAGACACAAGAGCAATTGAGAATGTAGAATGATGAATTGCGAGGATGCAGGAGGGATTCAATTAAAGGTCGTAAATTGAAAAATCACAAAGGATGGCTACGAAATTGGATGAGTTGTTTGTTGGAAATATACCAAATTTTCTAATAGTGGATAGTGGTTAGCACATAGAAAGTCGCAGCACTTTTTCTATATTATGTATCGAGTATATCGATAGGGCGAGGTGCAAAGAACGATGCGAGTTTTGAGTCATCCATTGAAGACCACAAAAGCTCAGGTGGTAAAATTAGCCGCGATAAAAGGAAAAAACAGCAGGAGTGTAGTGCTCTGTCAGATATGATTTGGGGAGTTGTGATTGCGAGGCCTTTAAAAAAGGCCGTGGCAATCTCACGGTATCGAGCGACTGAGATTGCTTCGCTTCGCTCGCAATGACACCCGTCAATTGAGCTGTGACAAAGCAGTAGGTTATGTGAACACTTCTATTTTGTTTTTGGATTCCCGCTCTCGCGGGCAAGAATATCTGGTTGCATATGTTAGTCTTTTGTGTTATAAACATTCGTTTGGAACCGATCACGATCGATGTTTGGGACGGAATAAATGGAAGTTTCGGAATTAAGGACAGCGATATCAGCGTTGTTGGCCCGGGTTGATAAAATCCGGGACTGGCTTTGACCTGTCCAATAAGAAATCTCAGCTCAAAAAGCTCGAAAAGAAGATGTCCGGGGTGGGCTTCTGGGACAAGCCCGATACGGCACAACGAACAGTTTCTCAATTAAGTGGGCTTAAATCAGTGATTGAGCCGGTGGAAGAGATTCAGCGCAGCGTGAAAGATTTGGCGGAGCTTTTCGAGATGGCGGCGGCTGAGTCAGATAAAGAAGAATTGGCGCAATTAGAAGATGATTTGAGCAAGCTGATAAAACAATGCGAGCAAATCGAATTGGCGGGGCTGTTGTGCAGGCCGGATGATATGAAGAATTGCTTCTTCAGTATTCACGCTGGGGCCGGTGGGACAGAGAGCTGCGACTGGGCAAATATGCTGCTGAGGATGTACACGCGGTATTTTGAGATGAAAAAATACAAATTCCAGGAACTTGATATTACGCCTGGGGAAGAGGTGGGCGTGCGGTCGGTAACGCTGCGAGTGAGAGGGCCTTTTGCCTACGGCAAGCTGTCGTGCGAGACGGGTGTGCATCGGCTGGTTAGAATAAGCCCGTTCGATTCGCAGAAACGGCGGCATACGAGTTTCGCGGCGGTGGACTGCGTTCCGGAATTTGATGACGATATCGATATTGAGATAAACGAAGAAGACCTCAGGATTGATTTTTACCGGGCGAGTGGGGCTGGCGGGCAACACGTGAATAAGACGAGCTCGGCGGTGCGGATTACGCATGGGCCGACCGGTATTGTGGTGCAGTGCCAGAATGAAAGGAGCCAGCATAAAAACAGGGCAGAGGCGATGAAAGTGCTCAAGGCAAGACTCTATATGCGCGAGCAGCAGAAGCGCGATGCTGAAGTCGCAAAACTGTACGGCGACAAGGGCGAAATCGCCTGGGGAAACCAGATACGCAGCTATGTAATGCAGCCTTATCAAATGGTTAAGGACCATCGAACCGAGTTTCAAACGGGTAATGTGGCGGCGGTGTTAGACGGAGAACTCGACGGATTTATCGAAAGCTATCTGCGGCACCGGGTGAAGAAAAAACATTAGCCACAGAGAACACAGAGGAAATAAAAGTAAAAAGGATAAAGGTCATAAAATAATGAAAGAGATTATTGAGGTCGAACTAAAAACGCGGAAAGTTGATTTTAGCAAGTGCGAAACAGAGCTGCTTGCGGTGGGTCAATTCAGCGACGCCAAAGGATTAGACAAAGTGAGCGGAGAGCTCAACAGCAAACTTGACGGTGCGATTGAGCGATTGATTAAATTGGGCGACTTCAAGGGCAAAGAGGGGACGAACGCTATCGTTTACGGCAACGGCAAGATAGGCGCCAAGAGGGTCCTGCTGGTCGGCCTGGGTGAAAGGAAAAAGGCGACGCTTGATACTATTCGCAAGGCGGCGGCTAACGCGGCGAATAAAGCGGTAGCAATGGAAATAGAAGCCATCAGTCTGGCGCTGCACAAAGTGTTTGGGGGGCGGTTTGATATGTCTGCGATGGGCAGGGCTATGGGGGAAGGGACATATTTCGGCAGCTATCGCTATGATGAGTTTGTTACTGAAAGCGAAGACGGGCGATTGAGTTCGCTTGGCGTTGAGGTGATTGATTCTGATTCGGCGAAAACAAAGAAGCTAAACAAGGGAGTTACAAGGGGGGCTGTTATCGGCAGGGCACAAAGTTACGCCCGGACGTTGACGAATCGGCCGGCCAATGTAATGAATCCGGTTAAATTAGCGGCCGCCGCAAAAGAGCTGGCCCGCGGCTATGAAAGATTGAGCTGTACGGTTTTCGATGAAAAGCAGTTGGCTGCGAAGGGTATGGGTGGGGTGCTTGCGGTGGGGTCCGGCTCACAAAATAAGCCGAGATTTATCGTTTTGAAGTACAGTCCCGCCAGTAAAGCTGCAAGCAGACTGCCTACGGTTGGTCTGGTTGGCAAGGCGATAACATTCGACTCGGGGGGGATAAGTATTAAGCCGGCGGCCAATATGGAGCAGATGAAACTGGATAAGACCGGCGGCATAGCCGTGTTAGGGGTAATGAAAGCGGTGGCGGAATTGGGCCTGCCGGTCAATGTTTACGGGATAATTCCGGCGGCGGAGAATTTGCCGAGCGGGACAAGCTATCGGCCCGGTGACATTATTACAACTTTCAGCGGGAAAACCGTTGAGGTGCAGAATACCGACGCCGAAGGGAGGATGATACTGTGCGACGGGCTTCACTACGCCGTCAAGCAGAACTGCGAGTTTATCATTGATATAGCGACATTGACCGGTTCGTGCAGGATTGCGCTTGGCACCTATATGGCCGGGCTGATGGGCAATGATGAGAGACTGATAAAACAATTGCGAAGAGCAGCAGAGGACAGCGGTGAAAAGGTCTGGCCTATGCCGAGCGGTGATGAGTATGCAGAAGAGATGAAGAGCAAGATGGCTGACTTGAAAAATACCGGCAGTAAATGGGGCGGAGCGTGTACGGCGGCGGCGTTTTTGAGGCAGTTTGTGGGTGATACAAAATGGGCGCATCTGGATATTGCGGGTATGGAGGTGTTCGAGAAGGCCACGGAATTTTCAGCAGAAGGCTCAAGTGGATTTGGTGTGCGACTATTAGCCACTTACCTTATGAATCTGTCGGGAAAGTGAGGGCAGAGGGACGATGGACGGGCGGAGCCATCCCCAAACAAGTTTGAGGCTGCCACCCAACCGAACAAGGAGTAACGAGTGATGAAGTTGAGATTGCCACGGCCTGCTTTGCAGGCCTCGCAATGACAATTTTTAGAATAGATTCCTCGACTCCGCGATGCTGCGCTCAGAATGACGTGGCGTGGGGTGCGAATGAAAGACGATGGGTGAGGGACGAATTTGTACGAATTGCGAAAGAAGGCAGGAAGATGAATGATAAAGGCAAAATGAGCGTAGATGTCAAAAGGATTGAGAAGGCGGTTACGGAAATACTTTTAGCGGTTGGTGAGGACACTGAGCGTGAGGGACTGAAGGGGACGCCGGGGCGGGTGGCAAGGATGTATGCTGAACTTTTAGCCGGAATGCACGAGGACCCTAAAGAGCATCTTCGCAGTGTCTTTACCGAGAACTATGACGAGATAGTTTTGCTGCGTGACATACCTTTTTACAGTATTTGCGAGCATCATCTGATGCCGTTTATCGGGTCGGCTCATGTTGCGTATTTGCCGTCGGGGACGGTGCTCGGGGTCAGCAAATTGGCTCGTATTGTGGATTGTTTTGCCCGCCGACTGCAGACTCAGGAGCGGCTTACATACCAGATAGCTGATTTTATAATGAACAGCTTAAAACCACAGGGCGTGGCGGTGGTGCTGGGTGCGTCACATAGCTGTATGACTATTCGTGGTATAAAGAAGCCCGGCTCGATAATGGTAACATCGGCACTTCGCGGGATATTCAAGAGAGACCCGAAAAGCCGAAGCGAGGTTTTGAGTTTGATGCATAACGGCAACAAGTAAAAGGGATTTTTGTTTATGCATAAAGCGGGAAGGCAGGTGCGGTTTTCGATTAATCCTTTTTTGGCGGGGGAGAGTTTGGGGTTTAATTCGTTTGCATCCAGGCCGGCGGGTGAAGGGTTGTCACTATTTTTCGAGTTGTGTGTGGAGGTGGCCGGCGAGGTTGACCCGGCTACGGGGTTTGTTGTTAACGTAATCGATATTGACAAGAACGTTGGCGAATATGTTGTGCCGATTTTTGCCGAGCGAATAAGGGAAGATTTTCGGCAGTGCAAGCATATCGGGTTTTTCGAGATAGCTGAACTTTTAAGGTCGGCGTGGGGCCAATTAGCTGATAAGTTTGGGTCGGCGAGGTTGAGCAAATTGAGTTTGAAGCTGAATCCTTTCAGGCAGGTAATGATAGATTCAAAGGATTTCGAGATGATTTATTTTAGTGAGAAATTTGAATTTGCTGCGACGCACAAGCTCTGGAACGATGATTTTTCGGATGAGCGCAATTTTGAGGTTTTCGGTAAATGCGCGAATCCAGCCGGTCACGGCCACAACTATGTTGTTGAGGTTACGATAAAGAGGCCGGCAGGCGGGAACGGCTTTTGTATCGGCGATTTTGAAAGAATAGTGGATGATGAGCTTATAAAAGTGGTTGACCATAAGAATTTGAATGCCGACGTTTCTGAGTTCAGCAAGACCAATCCGACCGTTGAGAATATCGCGGCTTTTGCGTGGAAAAAACTTGCCGGTAAGTTCGGCCAGGCGCGATTGCATTGTGTTACCGTGTGGGAAACCGATAAGACGTACTGTTCGTACTACGAGTAGTGATAAAAGTCAGGCCACGAAGACACCAAGACACAAAGAAGAATCAATCAGAAATTCGAATGCGGATACGCACGCTTCTGACAGGCGTGACCAAAATACAAAATTCAAAACGAGATTTTTCGCTGCGGTCAGAATGACAACGAAATGGATTCCTGCTTTCGCAGGAATGACAGTAAGAAATATAGAATTCGCCATAAGCGAACCTTCGGTATCGAACAAGGAATGCCGAAGTGAGAAGGCATCGAGAAGAGAGTACGAGTGTTAGTGTGTAAGGCCTGACAGGCGGTTTTCGGCCAGGGTTAACAAATCTTGCCAATCAACGTTGCTGTTTTTGTCCATATCGGCTCTGCCATAGAAAACGTGGCATCTATCCTCTCTCGAATTTGAGAATGAGAACATAAATCGGGCAAGTGAAATTTCGAGGAAAAGGTCGATAACAAACGCATTTTTGATTTTGAGGACAAATTGTGGCCCGCCCATTGTGCGAGGTATTGCAAAACGTGAACTCGTTGTGCATTATGAACTTATCGAGCTTTGAGAGCGTATAATTTTCATAGCAAAATCGGCTGATACCAGATATCGGAGGTTTCCCGAAAGAGACGTGGAAGCAAACGTCCGGTAACAACACCGGAGCTTTGTCTTTACTCAAGCTATGTTCTTTATTTGCCGATACTTATGTTGTATAAGGGCCTGCGGTCAAATCCGCATATTATGATTGCTTAAAGAGAGTGTCCGAAAAAAGTTAGATACAGCGCCTGGGCTGTGTTTATTTTTATGGCAGCCGACGGGGACGGAGTCTGTCAAAATTAACGACTCGTGCTACGTAGCGTTGCTACTACGCAGAGTAGCATTGATTACTTACTATTGGGTCTGATATGAGCGTATTAGTTACAGGGGGGGCAGGTTTTATCGGCTCTCATCTGGCGGAACGGCTGCTGAAAGACGGTAATAAGGTAGTCGTTGTTGATAATCTCAGCACGGGCAGTTTAAGAAATATTGAAGGTTTCAAAAACAAGGGCGAATTTGATTTTGTTGAGGGTGACATCCGCGACGCCGGCTTAATGGAGCCGCTGGCAGAACAATGCGATGTCATATATCACCTGGCTGCGGCAGTTGGTGTCAAGCTGATAGCTGACAGGCCGGTGCACACGATAGAGACCAATATTAGCGGCACTGAGGTGGTATTGAATGCCGCTAATAAGTTCAAGAAAAAAATCCTGATTGCTTCAAGCAGCGAAATCTACGGTAAAAGCGAAACAGTTCCCTTCTGCGAAGACGACGATATTGTGCTTGGCAGCACAAGTTTCTCCCGGTGGTCGTACGCCTGCAGTAAGGCGATAGATGAATTTCTGGGCCTGGCTTTTTATCAACAATATGGCCTGGGCGTGGTAATCGGCAGGTTCTTTAACACGATTGGGCCGAGGCAAACGGGTCAGTATGGAATGGTGGTTCCTCGATTCGTTCAAAGGGCTTTACAGAATGAGCCGGTTTTGATATATGGTACCGGCCGGCAAAGGCGGTGCTTTTGTTACGTTGGGGACCTTGTCGAGGCGGTTATCGAGCTGATGAATTACGAGCAGGCGGTAGGGAAGGTATATAATATCGGCTCGGGTGAAGAGATTACAATCGAGGGCCTTGCCGACAAAATTATTGAAATGACGGGCAGTAAAAGCAAGAAGGAATTTGTTCCCTACGAGGTTGCTTATGGAAGGCCTATCGAGGATATGATGCGGCGGATGCCGAGCGTGGAGCGAATCAAGGAAACAATCGGCTGGGAGCCAAAAACAACACTAACTGAAATGCTTCAGGTGATTATCGAAAGCGAAAAAATTAAAACGAAAAACGTAAAACCATAGCGTAAAATTCAAAAGTTGGATTGAGATTGCTTCGTCGCTATGCTCCTCGCAATGACATTTTTTATAATAGATTCCTCGGCTCCGCGATGCTGCGCATCGCTTCGCTCGGAATGACTGTGGGACGTAATGCTGCGCATCGCTTCGCTCGGAATGACTGTGGGACGTAATGCTGTGCATCGCTTCGCTCGGAATGACAGACGGCCTCATAGCAGAATGACATGATGGATAAGAAAGATATTTAGAATAACTGTTTGTTAAAGAGGCGGTATTATGAAAAAGGCGTTGATTACCGGTATTACAGGGCAGGACGGTTCGTATCTTGCAGAGCTGCTGTTGGGAAAAGGTTATCAGGTCTGGGGTATTATACGGCGAAGCTCATCATTTCACACAGGCAGGATCGACCATTTGTATAAAGACCCCCATAAGCAGCCGCCGCTGAAGCTGGTTTACGGAGATTTGACCGACGGCGGTAACCTGTCAACCATTATTAACGAGATAAAGCCGGATGAGATTTATAATTTAGGGGCGCAAAGTCATGTGCGGGTAAGTTTTGATACACCCATCTATACGGTCGATACGGATGGGCTTGGGACGCTTCGGCTGCTTGAGGCGATTCGTTCGAGCGATAAGCCGGCAAAGTTTTATCAGGCCTCCAGCAGCGAGATGTACGGCAAGGCCGTTGAAACACCACAAACAGAGAAAACGCCGTTTTATCCGCGCAGTCCATACGGCTGTGCGAAGGTTTACAGCTTCTGGCAGACGGTGAACTACCGAGAAGCTTACGGGCTGTTTGCGTGTAATGGAATTTTGTTTAATCACGAATCGCCGAGGCGCGGCGAGACGTTTGTTACAAGAAAAATTACGCGAGCGGCGACGCGAATCAAATTAGGGCTGCAGGATAAATTATATCTGGGTAATCTCGATGCAAAGCGTGACTGGGGATATGCGGGCGATTATGTAGAAAGTATGTGGCTTATGCTGGAGCAGGACAAACCTGATGATTATGTAATTGCTACGGGCGATACGCATTCGGTGCGTGAATTTTTGGATGAGGTTTTCGGGTATCTTGAACTGGATTGGCAGAAGTACGTTGAGATTGACCCACGGTATTTCAGGCCGAGCGAAGTTGACTGTCTGCAGGGTGATGCGAGCAAGGCAAAAAAGGTTCTCAAGTGGGAGCCAAAGGTAAGCTTTACAGAGATTGCGCGAATGATGACCGAAGCGGATATGGAAATCGCCAGGCGTGAAAAAATAATTAAAGAGCACGGGGAAGGATAATAGTGGGCGGTTTTTTTGAGGACAGAAGAGTTGTTGTTACCGGCGGGGCCGGCTTTCTCGGCAGTTATATTACCGAAGGGCTGCGAAAACGCGGCTGCAAAAACATTCTGGTGCCCAAAATTGAAGACTACGACCTGGTTAATATAAATGATATTGTTCGGATGTATGACGATATGAAGCCGGATGTTGTCATTCACCTTGCAGCGGTTGTCGGGGGAATTGGGGCGAATCGTGAGCATCCGGGCGAGTTTTTTTATAAGAACCTGATGATGGGCGTTCAGCTCATAGAGGAGGGCAGAAAGCGAAATATTGAGAAATTTGTGGCAATCGGCACGGTTTGTGCATATCCGAAGTTTTCACCGGTGCCGTTTAAGGAAGAGGACCTGTGGAACGGATATCCGGAGGAGACGAACGCGCCATACGGTCTGGCTAAAAAGATGCTGCTGGTGCAATCGCAAGCTTACCGTGCGGAATATGGTTTTAATTCGATATTTCTTTTACCGGTAAATCTTTACGGGCCTGGTGACAATTTCGACCCTGCGAGCAGTCATGTGATACCTGCGTTGATAAAGAAATGCGTTGATGCGGTCGAAGCAGGTCTAAATTATATCGAATGCTGGGGGACAGGCGGTGCGTCGCGTGAGTTTATTTACGCTGCTGACGCCGCTGAGGGGATATTGTTGGCGACGGAACATTTCAATGGGCCTGAGCCGGTCAATGTCGGAGCGGGCTTTGAAATAACGATAAAGGAACTTGTTGAGAAGATTGCCGCTCTTACGGGTTTTACAGGTGAGATTCGGTGGGACAGTTCCAGGCCGGATGGTCAACCGCGGCGATGCCTTGATACTTCCCGCGCCAGGAAACTTTTTGGTTTTGGAGTAAAAACACCATTCGACGAAGGGTTGAAAGCCACCGTTGATTGGTATATTAAAACAAGGGAAATCTGCAATAGAAAAAGATAACGTGCAAATCGGTCAGTTTTGGTAAGGAAATATAAAGATGGACAAAGATACTTTGAATGTTGCAGTTGTCGGGGCCGGCTATTGGGGTAAGAACCTTGTCCGCAATTTTGCTGCAGCTAAAAGATGTAATTTGAAATACGTGTGCGACCTGGATGCGAAGTTGCTGGCTGACCAAAAGAAGAAATTTCCTTTCGTTGAGACCTCAACCAAGCTGGAGGACGTTCTGGGTGATAGAGAAGTTGAAGCGGTAGTAGTTGCTACCGGTGTTCCCACTCACTTTGGAATTGCAGAAAAGTCTTTAGAGGCCGGAAAGCATACCTATGTTGAGAAGCCGTTGACCTTGAAGGCCGGCGACGCCAGGGTGCTGGTTGAGCTTGCGAAAGAAAAAGGGCTGAAATTGATGGTAGGCCATTTGCTTAAGTATCATCCGGCGGTGAGTTATCTTAAAGAAACGATAGACAAAGGTGGGATTGGTCAACCTTATTATATGTATACTCAGCGAGTCAATTTAGGTGTTGTTCGTCAAAATGAGAACGCGTGGTGGTCGCTGGCACCGCATGATATTTCCGTTGTGTGCTATCTGCTTGGCTCCGAGCCGGTATCGGTGGCGGCACAGGGACAGTGCTATCTGCAGAAGGATATTGAAGACGTGGTTTTTGCGACGATTAAATTTGCGGATGGGAAAACGGCAAATATTCACTGCAGCTGGCTTGACCCGCACAAAATCAGGAAGATGACGGTCGTTGGTTCCGAGAAAATGGTAACGTTTGACGATATGGAAGCCACGGAGAAGATTCGGATGTACGATAAAGGTGCGGCGATAAAGCATGATATAACTACATCATACGCGGACATAATATCGCTTCGATTCGGCGATATAGTGATTCCGAAAGTTCCCAGTGGCGAACCGCTTGCGCTGGAATGCGAACACTTTATAGATTGCGTGCTTGACGGCAAACCGATACGCAGCGACGGTATTGACGGCTTGCGGGTTGTTCGAGTTCTGGAGGCAGGGCAGAAGTCGTTAAAGAGTAATGGTGAGCCCATTAATCCTGAGGATTTTTAATGAAGCGGAAGAAGAATTATTTTGTGCATGAGTCGGCGTATGTTGACGAGCCGTGCGAAATCGGCAAGGGGACGAAGATATGGCATTTTTCGCACATAATGAAGGGCGCCAAGATTGGGGAGAACTGCATATTCGGCCAGAATGTAAATGTTGCCGGCGGTGTGGTTATCGGCAACAACGTCAAGGTCCAAAATAATGTTTCGATTTACACGGGTACGATTATCGAGGATGACGTTTTTCTTGGGCCGAGCTGTGTTTTGACGAATGTTACAAATCCTCGGTCGCAGATTGTGCGTCATAATCTTTACGAGAAGACGGTCTTTCGCCGTGGTGCAACTGTTGGAGCGAACGCGACTGTTGTCTGCGGGATTGAAGTTGGTCGGTATTCGTTTGCTGCCGCCGGTGCGGTGGTGACGGGGGATGTTCCGGACTATGCTCTGATGAAGGGTATTCCGGCGAAGCGGGCCGGCTGGGTAAGCCGACACGGTATTCCGCTGCCGGAGCCGGATGCTGAGGGTATTATGGTTTGTCCGGAGAGCGGGTATCGTTATAGAGAAGTTGAGCCGGGGGTTGTGAGGTGTCTGGATTTGGATGAAGATGCACCGCTGCCGCCGGATAAAGCCATCGGCACAGTCTCTTACGATGACCTTAAGAGAAAATAAACAATCCTCTTTCCACAAATCAGGAGAATAATATGCAGGTGCCTCTATTGGATTTGAAAGCACAGTACGCGACGATAAAAGATGAGGTTTTAGCAGCCGTTTCAGAAGTCCTTGAATCTCAGCGCTGCATCGGCGGTCCGAAAGTGGCCGAGCTGGAAGAGAAAATAGCGGCGATAAGTGACAGCAGGTTCGCGGTCGGTGTTTCCAGCGGTACGGATGCGATTTTGAACAGTCTGATGAGCCTGGATATCGGCGTCGGTGACGAGGTTATTACGACGCCGTTCACGTTTTTTGCTACGGTGGGTTGTATTGCCCGCGCCGGTGCAAGGCCGGTATTCGTGGATATCGACCCTAAGACTTTCAATATCGACCCGGCACTTTTTGAGTCGGCGATTACGGAAAAGACGAAGGTGATTATGCCGGTTCATTTATTCGGCCAGATGTCTGATATGGACCCGATTATGGAAATTGCGAATAAATATAATCTTGCGGTTATTGAGGATGCGGCGCAGTCGATTACGAGTACATACAAGGGCAGGAAGGCAGGGAGTATCGGGACGGCTGGGTGTTTTAGTTTCTTTCCGAGCAAGAACCTGGGCGGCATCGGTGACGGCGGTATGATTGTTACCAATGATGAGCAGCTTTATGAACGTCTTTTTGTTATGCGGAATCACGGCAGCAAGCCGAAATATTATCATAAATATATTGGCGGCAATTTCCGTCTCGATGCAGTACAGGCGGCGGCACTTTTGGTCAAGCTGCCGCATCTGAACGAGTGGTCGCAGGGACGCAGGCACAATGCGGCCTATTACGATAAAAGATTTGCGGGGACGGTTATAAAAACGCCCTATATCAATCCCGATTGCGTAACTATCTATAACCAGTATGTGATTCGCGTTCCGAGGCGGGACGAGGTTGCGGCGTATTTGAGCGAGAAGAATATCGGCTGTGCGATATATTATCCGGTGCCGTTACACCTGCAGGAGTGTTTCAGTTATCTGGGGTATAAAGAGGGGGATTTTCCTGAGTCTGAAAAGGCAGCGAAAGAGGTGCTGGCTATCCCGGTTTATCCGGAGTTGACGGATGAGCAGCTTCAGTATGTTGCGAGCAAGATAGAGGAGTTCGTAAGATAGATGGCTAAATGGCCACACAAAATGAAACAGATAGGGCTTAAATTGGGTTTGATTGGGTTTGTTTTCCCCGCGTCTGCGAAGTGGTACATTTTCATAATACTTTGTTAAGAGTGAGCTTATGTTCATTTGAGCATCCAGCAAATTGGGTTTGTTTTGCATAATTGACTCATAGCCACAAAGGCACTAAGGCACAAAGGAATCTCAAAACTTTGTGTCTGTGGTGCCTTCTGTCCTGTCTTCTGAATTCTGTCTCGTGCATTTCGTCTTCTGTCCTTATTAATATTGTGATTTCAGCCTATAAGTTAGATATATATTATACAATATTAAAAGTTCAATGTCAAGTAAAATCTTGTAAATGACAGATTTGATATATTGCTCTGGTATTTTTCGGAAATTGAACACGAGAATCAGAAATTAAGGTGGTGATAAACAGAATATGTCAGGTCAGGTTACCGCAGAAAGAACCGGCGTGAACATCGCATCGCAATGGTGTACTCACATAGCCGCTATAGTGGTGAATTTCTTTCTAATTGCTTATGTAGTGGGCAAAGTAGGTCCCGAGCACTATGGCGGCTGGACAACTATTATCTCTATCATTGGGTATCTATCCATTCTCAGTGCTGGTATGTCGGTGACGGTGCAGCATTATGTTGCCCGGTTCTCAGCGAGGCAAGAACAAGACAACCTGGTCTCAGTATTCAGCTCATCCTACATTATCTACGGCATCGGTGCGGTGATAGCAACGCTGCTGTGTTTTTATTTTTCATTCATCTTTGCTGCGGTGTTTTCTAAGGTGCCGGAGGAAGCTGCGCAGCAGTGCGGTATTGCGCTTCGCTGGATAGCTGCCAGTATGTTTTTGTTCATAATGAATATGCCCATTCAAGGAGCTCTTTATGGCTTACAACGATACTACATCCGCAATTTGATTGAGATTTTCGGCTTAATTGTGCGGGCCGTTACGGTTGTGATATTATTCAATTTATTTGAGCCGTCGCTTGCGTATCTTGGTGTTGCCTTTTTTGCAGGGGTTTGTACGCGTTTTTTGCTTTGCAAGACAGCGTTATGGTGGATTAAGCCAGAGCTACGGTTCCGGCCTTCAACGATTAACAAGGACGCTTTGAGACAAATCTTTTCTTATGGTGGGCATTCGTTTGTTTGGACCATCTGTGTAGTAATTGGTCGTGACAGCGCGCCGATACTGGCGGTTCTGCTAATAAGTCCAGAGGCAGCAACGTTCTGGTATGTCGGTAACAGGGTTGTGGTTGCTATAGGCGGCCTGGTTAAAGGTGCCGGGCAAGTCTTTGTTCCTGTGGCCAGCTCCCTTTACGGCTCGGAAAAGTGGGAGGAACTAAGAGCTGTTTTAATACGCAGCACGCGATTTTGTGCTCTTTTGAGTTTAAGTGGAGCCGCTGCTTTGATTGTGTTCGGGCGGGACCTGATAAACTTCTGGGTAGGGCCGGGTTACTCGGTCAGTTACTACGTGTTGGTTATAACTACCTTGGGATGGGTTGCTTTCTGGACATTCGTGGGCCCGCAAGCGATTCTAATGGGTATACGTAAACTTAGGCTCGTAACTATAATGATGTTGTTTTACGCAATTGGGGGTGTTCTTTTAGCTATAATAATGGCAAAAATCTGGGGCATCTTGGGTTTAACAGCCGGCTTTGCGATACCAATAGCTATAATTGGTGGTTTATTTATTCCTTATTTTGCCTCTAAATCCTGTAAAGTTAAAATCAAAAAACTATTGATGTTAGCGTTGCCGGCGCCATTAGGAATTAGCTTGATGGTGCTGCTGTGTATTCTCTTTATGCGAGCGATATGGCCTGCGGTAAATATTGGGATTTTTGCCGCTGAGTGTGGTATGGCCTTGCTCATTTTTGGAATTCTGGCCCTTCTATTTGGATTAGACCCTGCCAGTCGAAATATGTTGCTTGGTAAAATTTGGTACAAGACAAGCCAATTTTAAATAGTGATGCTGAGACCCTGATATGTTTATTATTTCCATTGTTGGTGCTCGGCCACAGTTTATAAAGGCGGCGGCGATGAGTAGGGCAATTGCTGAGCATAATAAAAAGTCCACTGGCCATCCAATTGTTGAAAAGATTGTCCACACAGGACAACATTACGATGAGAATATGAGCAAGCTGTTCTTTGATGAGATAGGTATTCCGAAGCCTGATATTAATCTGGAGGTAGGTTCGGGCAGCCATGCTTTTCAAACGGCGGAGATAATGAAGCGATTTGAACCAGTAGTTCTTGATTTTAAGCCAGATTATGTATTAGTGGTTGGTGATGTTAATAGTACAATCGCCTGCGGCTTGGTAGCAGTGAAACTGGGTGTGAAGCTGGTCTTAGAAGCTTTGACCGAACTATGCCGGAAGAAATCAACCGTGTGCTAACCGACGCTATAAGCGACCTTTTATTTGTTACGGAACAATCGGGAGTCGATAATCTGCTAAGAGAAGGTATTGATTCAAGAAAGATACATTTTGTTGGCAACGTAATGATAGACACTCTTTTAGCAAACCGTGAAAAGGCACAGAGCTCTGATGTGCTGGAGCGTCTGGGGCTTTCGCCGAAAGAATATTGTGTAGTTACTCTCCATCGGCCAAGCAATGTTGACGATATGGCAAAACTCGGCGAGATTATTGCGGCATTTGAGGAGATTGAGAAGGAGATGAAGCTAGTTTTTCCGATTCATCCACGGACGAGGGATAACATTAAAGGTAGCGAGCTTGAGAGTCGAGTTAAAAGAATGGACAACCTGTTGTTGCTTGAGCCGACAGGATATCTGGACTTTTTGTGCCCGATGAGTAACGCAGCGCTTGTACTGACGGATTCCGGGGGTATACAGGAAGAGACGACGATACTTGGTGTGCCGTGCATGACACTGCGGAAGAATACGGAACGACCGGTTACGATTACCGAGGGCACAAATCAGCTGGCTGAAATCACAACTGAGGGAATTGTCAAGGGTTATCGCGAAATAAGGAACTCGGGCAAAAATAGTGGCGGCTGTGTCCCGAAGTTTTGGGACGGCAAGGCGGCAGAAAGAATAGTATTGCATATCACATAATAGTTTTTTAATTTTCAGTTAGTGTGAAATTTTATGGATGTTTCATCTCATTTTGACAAAATTTATGAATCGACTGAACAACTATATGAAGTTGATAAAGAACGCGCCATGTTCATTTGCGATAATATCCCGGGCGATGTGAAAACTATACTTGATGTAGGTTGTGGGAATGGGCTGACAAGCAAAATATATTCTGAAAAGTTCGAAGTTACGGGGGTTGAGATATCAAAAGTTGGTGTCGATAAAATGAATTCAATGGGATTGAAATGTATCTTAGGAAGTGTTGAAAATTTACCACTTGAAGATAATTCCTTTGATATGGTTATCGCAAGTGAAATATTAGAACATCTTGATGAGAGAATTTATAGTAGAGGACTGGCAGAAATATCAAGAGTTTCAAGAAATTATATTATAATAACAGTTCCAAATGATGAAAAATTAAAATTAGTAAGGTTTGAGTGCCCCAAATGCAAATCTGTATGTGTTCCCTGGACTCATTTACGTTCATTTAAGAGGTCAGAAATGGAATCGTTGTTTGAAAAGTATAATTTTTATACTATTCGCTCCACGTTGTTTGGGCCTTTAACACCGGACAATAATAGCATTTTAGCCAGAATTTTAAAAATACACCGACTTTTTTTTAGCAAACTTACACCAAGCACTACCTGCCCGATTTGCAAATATGTTGTTTTGGGTAGTAAACCGGAGAAAAGCATAAAATATATTTTTAAGGAACCCAAGAATTTTTTATTATATACCCTTGATTATATACATTGCAAATTAAGCCCCAAATCTCCCCGTTGGATATTTGCTTTGTATCAGAAAAAGACTGATAAGAAGAAATAATATGCATCAAAATAAAACATACACTGCCATGCCCAATAATTCAAAGCCGACTATTGTATTTCTCACATCAAGGTGGACGAATGTTGATAAAAATATACGAGAAGGTAAAGCTCATGGTGGAGTTCCTTCCATAGTAAGAAGTTGGACAACTTGCCTGGAGCATGGCTGGGATGTACACGTTTTTATTGAAACCAGATGTGAAGAAGGTAGGCCTAATGAAACCGAAGAATTAGGTGGAGTTAAATTCCATTGGATTACTCCAGCTTTTCCGAAATTTACAAGATGGCTTACTGACAGGCAGCTTTATGGGTGGTTTAAGATTTTTTGGATTATTTCTCAACTCAAGATGATATGCCGACTTAAAAAATCCAAAGTCAAACCTGATATTATCTATGCCATGCGAAGTACTTTTGCTTTACTTGCCCTGATTTGGGCACATTTTTGTAAAGCAAAGGTAGTTTTACGCTGTTATGGTACTTTTCTCTATGATGCTTGGTTTGCAAAAAAAGATTGGCTTACAAGAATTAAGATATTAGGGCCGTTAATGTTATTTAAGTTGCCGTTTGATCTTTTGATTATGACCAATGACGGGACTCAAGGAGATAAAGCTGCTAAATGGGCGGGGTTCAATATGGACAAATTCTGGTTTCCCATAAATGGAGTTAATAAGGATCTAAAAATAGATGGATTTGATTCTTCTATTGTTAGAAAAGAGATAGGTATTTCTGAAAACGATCATATGATTATGACTTTGGGAAGACTGACATATTGGAAAAGAATTGGCAGGATTATAAATGCCATACCTGATA
The DNA here is from genome assembly GCA_030601745.1 of Phycisphaerae bacterium. Lineage (GTDB taxonomy): Bacteria > Planctomycetota > Phycisphaerae > Sedimentisphaerales > Anaerobacaceae > JAUVYQ01. The sequence goes on along the minus strand of JAUWBI010000015.1, from coordinate 19,317 downwards.
TACAGAGAAAATTCCCAGATATTAAATTGGTAATTGTAGGGAGTGGTGAATTGCGAGGCGAATTAGAGGAGCAAGTTAAAAAACTTAAATTGGAAAATACTGTCATATTTATGGGATCAATAACTCATAAACAGGTAAAATATTATCTAAACACTACAGATATTTTTATTATGCCTAACGATCTCACTAATATGTGCAATACTTTAATTGAGGCATTAACAGCCGGTTGTTGTGTAGTTACTAGGGATGTGGGTTCTACTGCGGAGATTGTAACTGATGATGTAAATGCGGTAGTGTTAAAAAAAGAGGAAAGTGAAGCAGAAGATTTTGCTAAAGCTATTATTGGACTATTTAACTCGCCTGAGAGAATGGAAAGATTGAAAAGAAATGCATATGAACAAGCTATGCACCAATTTTACACATGGGACGAAAGAATGAATATGGAATTTGAAAAATTACAAAAATTATATAAAGAACAATAAAGTGTAATTATTTTTATATTTTGGAGATTAGTTGAATAATGTTAATATTAATTATATTAGCCTTGGTTTTAGTGACATTTAAATATCCATCGATATCTTCGGCACATGGGCTTATGCGTTTTGGCTCAATAGTACAAGGTTGAGATACAAAATCAATATGGTCTCTGATTTTCTACGATGGCTCTGGCCCGCTGACATGCTTATCGTTACTAACGATGGCACCCAGGGTGACAAGGTTGCCAAACTTCTGCGAATTTCGGAAAGTAAATTTCGGATGTGGCTTAACGGGGTTGACAAGGAAAGGCTTCCAAACGGGAAGAGTTCCCTGGCCTTGAGAGCGTGCTTAGGGCTGTCGAAAGAGCATTTCGTGCTAATGTGCCTGAGCCGTCTGGATGGATGGAAGCGACAGGACAGGGTTATCCGTGCCATGCCGCTTATCCTAAAAGAAATTCCGACCGCGAGATTGGTCATCGTTGGTGACGGCCCCAAGTGCCAGGAGATCGAAAAGCTGGTACAAGAATTAGGCCTGGAAGGACATACCCGGTTTACAGGGATGATTAAACATAACAGGGTTCGTGATATGTTGGGGATTGCTGATGTGTTCCTGCAAACAAACGACCTATCCTGTCTTGGCAGTTCACTGCTCGAGGCGATGGTATGTGGCCGGGTGATTGTAACATGGGATGTGGGAACCACTCGGGACGTTATTGTGGACGATGAAAACGGATGTTTGATGCCGGATGCCGAGCCGGAAACGATTGCGCGAACAGTGATTACCTTGGCAAAAGATCCTGATAAACGTAAACGTCTTACCCGCGGCGCCAGAAAGTTTGCCGAAGAACATCTTCAGTCGTGGGATGATCGCCTGGATATGGAAATTGATCTAATTGAAGGCCTTTATTCACGGAAGAAACAGCGACGTTAGGAAATTGTGCCTTCAGGTACGCAGTCAACAGCAGCAGCCTGGATTCTCAAAGTTAGAAGGCAGTACAAGTCTGAAACCAAATTGCCTGGCCAGTAGATAGTGAAAGAAATGGCTCAAAAGCCAATGCTCTATAAGGAAATTTGAACAATGCTAATAGTATTGATTGTAGTTGCTGTAATTATTCTTGTTATTGCGACCCTCAAATACCCGCCGATAGGGCTGGCCTTGTTCCTTACGGCCGGCTTAATCAAGGGCATCCTTATGCTTGAGTTTGGCTTTTTTAGAGTTGTTGACTATACAGTGCTCTGTGCGGTTCTAGTGTTGGTGGCTATGGCGTACAGCTTCGTAAAAAGCGGTGGCTGGATGAGGGATATTCTAAGTATTCCATTGGTCATATATTTGCTTTTAGCTACCATTTTGCTTGTTGCCACGACATACACATCGGCACCAAACTACGGTCTGGAAAAAAGCTCGCGGTTTGCAACACTGGGGCTTATTGCGTTTCTTGCACCTGTTGTCTTTGCCCACAGCGTAAAAGAGGTCAAGCTGATGATGTGGATACTCCTTGCTGTGGGTATTTTACTTTCCATAGTTACGATTATAGCACCTCATGAAGTGGTACTTCGAGTGGCTGCTGAGACCAGGGGTGGATTTCTCGAGGCAGGTCCGCTGACGACGGCGACACAAATCGGTACGGCGGCGGTCGTTGCTTTTATGTTTGCAATTATGACTCACACATCGAAGAGTTTGAGAATTGCCAGCCTGGCTTTGATTGCCTTGATGATGGTCGGAATAATTATCACGGCGTCGCGCGGACCACTTATTGGTTTGGGCTTTACGTGGTTGGTGGCAATATTTATCTGCCGCAAGGGCGTATCGAAAGCCTGGCTGCCTTTTGTTGCCGGGGCAATAGTAGTAAGTTTAGTAGTGTCCTTTACTAAATTGCCGGAGATAGTTACCGCGCGAGTAGCTACTGTGTGGAAAAGTGGTTATCATATGAAGGAAGCGGCTTACGCAAGAATGGAGATGTTTATCTGGACAGTGAGGAGGTTTCCGGAACGTCCGATTTTAGGGCACGGTACCGGGGCATTTGCAATCGACAGAGGAGGCCAGGATGTAAGAGCCTATCCGCATAATATCATTCTGGAATCGCTGTATGAACAAGGGTTAGTTGGGGCAGTTATTGTGGGTGCGTTTTTGTTGCTTATTTTCAGGCGATGGAGGCAGGCTTCGCGGTTTGTTTATCTGTATGAACTGGATATAGGGATATTTCAGATTGTCCACATAGCGGGTTTGCTGTTTTTATTCCTGTTTATGCAGGCGATGAAAAGCTTTGACATTAACGGCAACCGCTTGATGTTCTTTAGTGCCGGCTTGGTCTTAGCAGTGTTTAATCTGGTACGTCGCATGGCAGAAGAGATTCCATCAGAGGGCGAACTTGCCGTAGAAGACAATCAGCGTGTGGAAGGATTTGAATTTCAAGATACGCTGCTTCCGTATTGAGTTGGGGATTAAACATGCCGAAACGAGTAGTTCCAATTGTACTTGCTGGGACGATATTATTAACTTGCTGGCAACTCTATGGTGCTGGCGCGATACGACTATCAGAGGCTGAAATTGATACGAAGCTGTTCGCACTTAAGCCATTGCCGAAAGTTCATTACTTCTGGCCACCATCACCAGAGCTAAGCAGTCGCCGGTTGTACGAGTTGGCGAGGATAACGCATTCGCTTTGCGTATCAGGCGAGGGGGCCACAGAGCAGCATGTAGACAATTGTGTTTATACTTGTGCCAGGGTCAACAAAACCGCCCCGGATATAAAGGTATCCCTTGGAGTTAATTTTAGTCCGTGGCATAGAAGATTCGGCAAGAAGTTACCCCCCACTGACAGGGGGCCGACTTATCAGAAAGAGATAGGTTATTTTGAAGAGCGTGCGCGGATGGTAAAGCAGTGGGTGGAGCAAAGCAATAAGAAATACGGAAGCGATGTTAAGATCGGCGCCATAACGTTGGATTCAGAACGGTTTTATGTAAAGTCAGGCGATGAATCTTGGAATGAAGGCATCCGCGAAGCACTTGATGCGATCCATATAAAGGCAAGGTCCATCTTTCCAGGTGCGCGGATAGAGTGGTATGGGCGAGGGATAGCACGAGCTGCAGGCGGCGATGGTTGGGCCAAGACCCGAATTTGGACGGGAAAGGAGATCAAGGCGCCGTTGTCATGTTCGCTTTACACAATTGCCGAAATTGAGCGCACGCGTGAGACTTTTCGCAGGACTTGTAAATTAGCTGATATGCTGAGCATTTACGATGTTACACCTTGGGTTGCCCTTGCTGCTGGTTATAGACGGAGTTTATTGAAGATGCAGGATTGGGATTGTGACTGGTCGTACGACATTATGTATTCCTACATGATTGGTGCTGAGCTTAATATCAAGTGGTACGGCGACAGACCTGAGAGGTTTGCTCCTTATAACCGGGCAAAAGTTATTATTTTTTATCCGAGGCCATTCGACAAGCGGACCCCGGGCTGGGCCAGGCATTTTATCGCGTACGTGCGGGGCGCAACCGGGGTCAAAGAGTTGAAAGACCTGGGCTACGAAGAATAACATAACCCCGGAGACAGTTCATGAGGATACTGATAATCTGGGCGGAAAGCATCAATAGATATACCGGCGGCACTATACATCTGTCCGGCTGGTGTCATGGTTTGAAATCTTTGGGACATAATGTCAAAATAGTTGCACCCCGCTATGGCAGTGGTAAGAGTTCTCCAATTGAGGATGTTTCCTATATTCGTTTACCTGGCCGCTGTCTTGCGAGTTTTATGCTGCTGCAGGTCGGCACCGTAGTTTGGCTGCCTTACTTGATTTTCAAATACCGCCCCGAAGTCGTTTTTGTACGCACGTGTTTTCTGTCTTTCTTAATGGGCTTTATCTGTCGGCTGGCCGGCGTACCGATGATTGTCGAAGCCGGGACTGTGGTGGACGCGGAAGTGAGGATGCGAGACGAGAGCAGGTTTCTGGCTTGTTTGATAAGAATTATCGACAGGCTGAATTATCGTTGTGTCAGTGGTATAACATCTGTTACGGCCGGTGCCCGAGAGGAATTTATACGCAGGGGCGCAAATCCGGATACTACGGTAGTCATTCACAATGCGGCCCGAGTGGATGTTATGCAGCCGATAGGTCAAAGGCAGGCCCGACGACAATTAGGTCTTGCTGAGGAAGGCTACATTGTCGGATATTTTGGTTCGTTTGCTCCCTGGCAGGGTTTGGATATGCTTGTTGAATCAGCCGGAAGGGTTATTGAAAGTTCATCACAGCCGGTGCGTTTTATCCTGGTGGGTGAAGGGCAAGGCCGCCGGGGATTACAGCAGATGGTTGACCAGTTAGGTTTGGGTCAGTGTTTCACGTTTCTTGCACCTGTGCCGTTTGAGGAGGTTGCCGTTTTCAATAATGCCTGCGATGTAACTGTTATTCCGGTTCACGATTCGCGCAGGCTTCAGTATGGTTTGGACCCGCTAAAATTCTGGGATGCTGTCTCTGTTGGTGTTCCGGTACTTGTGCCGGAGGGTTGTCAGTTGGATGATGTTCTCGAACGGCTGGGTCTGCCGGGGACTTTTCGCCCTGGTGACAAAAAATACCTTGCCGAGGCAATACTTAAGGTTCTGGGGCAAACGGAACATTACCAGTCCAGACGAAAAGATGTTCACCAAATCGTGTCTGAGCAATACAGTTGGACGCATATTGCAGAGAAATTATCAGAACACTGCCGACGGCTTAGAGGAAAAACACGATGACAATGAAGACGTCAGCGCGGATTTTGCAGGTTGCCAATCAGGCGGGCCCATTATACCTTTTTATGCTGCCGCTCTGCCGGGCTTTAAGGCAGGCGGGGGCTGAGGTGGAGCTGGCGTGTACGCCATTAGGAGCGCTGTGGGAGCCATTGAATCAGTTGGATTTCAAGGTACATATATTACCGGCGGGAAGCTGGAGCAGACCGTCAACGTGGTGGATGGTTTATCGCAAGATGCGATTACTATTACGAACAGGTGAATTTGACTTGATGATTGTATGTACACCGGCGATGAGCTGGATAGCCCGACCGGCGGCCCAGGGTTTGGTGCCGGCGAGCATCTATTTTGCTCATGGTCTGGCCTTTGCGCCCGAGCAGCCGAGGCTTACGCACCTGGCTTTTCGCTGGGTTGAACAATTTATGGCGAGGTATACTGACGCAGTCATCGTGGTGAACAGTGATGATGCAGCCGCTTGCCAGAGATTCAAATTAACTCGCTGCGATGGGCATTGGTACCACGTGCCAGGCCCCGGTGTTGATGTTGATGCGTTTGCCAGCCGGCCTGCAGAACATCTCATAACGAAGCTGGAGCAGGATTTGGGCCTAAGAGCCGACAAAGCGCTGGTTCTGTATTTGGGCCGGTTTATCAGAGCGAAGAGGCCGGGCGATGTTTTGGAACTTGCTCGCAGGTTGGGCCCTGGCGTGGACTTTGTTCTGGCCGGAGAGGGGCCGCTGTGGAGGCAAACCAAGGAGGCAGGGGTCAAGGTAGGGCCGCACGTAAAGGTGATTGAATTCACCGATCGGGTTCCGCTGCTTCTGGCGCGGTGCAGTTTGATAGTATTGCCAAGCGTTTTCCGGGAAGGTCTGCCTCAGATACTTCTTGAAGCTCACGCTGCCGGTAAGCCTGCGGTTGCTTATGATATTCGAGGTGTTCGCGATATTATTGATGACGGCAGGACAGGATATTTGGTGCAGCCCTGTAATGTTGATGAGCTGTATGAAGCGGTAAGGAATGTCCTCAAGGACGACGAGCTGAGAATGAAAATGGGCCGGGCCGGGCAAAAACGCATTCGGGAGAAGTTTTCGACCAAGGCGGCGCTATCCGCTATTTTGCCTGCTGTCTGTGAAGTGCTTCGGCAGAAGAAGATTTGTGATCTACGATACAGAGGAGAGACAGGTTATGGAACTAAGTAACTCAAAAATTTTAGTAACGGGCAGTTCCGGAACAATAGGTAATTGTTTATGTGAGGCCTTGTTAGAGAGAGGCGTCGATGTTGTTGGCGTTGATATTAGACAAAATCGATGGAATGAAGAGGTCCATCGCCGGACTATTTATATAGACCTAAGAAATCCGGAGAATCTTGAAAAGTTGCCCAAAGACTTCGATATAGTTGTTCATTTTGCTGCTAATGCGAGAGTTTACAAGCTGGTCAAGGAGCCGGACCTGGCAAGAGACAACTTTTTAATCCTATATAATGTTGCGGAGTTTGTCAGGAAAAACAACATTAAAAGAATTCTATTTGGCAGTTCCAGGGAGGTGTACGGAGATTCAGGGCATATTATTCATTCAGAAGAGGAATCCTTCGTTAAAAATTGCGAAAGCAGCTACACCGCTACAAAGATTGCCGGGGAAGCCATACTACATGCGTATGAGCAATGTTATGGTATTGAATATGTGATTGTAAGATTTTCAAATGTATATGGGAGATTTGATTATAGCGATAGGGTCGTCCCCTTATTTATCTCGAAAGCTTTGAAAGACGAAGACATTCACATATACGGGAGAGATAAGGTTCTTGATTTTACTTATATCGAAGACAGCGTGGACGGGGTGGTTAAATCTCTGGAGCTTTTTGAAACTTCAAAAAATGAAGTCTATAATATTGCATCTCAAAAGGGATATTCAATTGAAAAAGTTGCCCAACTGATTATTGAATTAACCGATTCCAAAAGTAAGTTAATTTATGAAACAAACCGTACGGGGGAGGTATGTAGATTTATTGCGGATATATCAAAAGCAAGTGCAGTTCTAAATTATTATCCGAAAACTAATCTACGAGACGGAATAAAAAAAACAATAGAATGGTATTCTCCAAGAATAAAAGAATACGAAGAAGAATTAAGTAAAGCTGACATCAGCAGTTCGTAATGGTTAATGTGTGATTTTAGCTGTTATTGAGGCGGGTAAATGGTGTTGCAATTTAGTGCTTGAGCAAAGTGGGATTGGTTTTTCGGCGGGTTGGTCATCTTGAGGGCAAAAATGCCTACAGAGGTCAATTTACACAGATAAGAAGATAATACGATTGGGTATGACAAAACATAAACACAAGCCAAGCGTTTGCATTTTTACCATTCATCCGGCCAAAGATCGTCGAATTCTCAATCGCCAATGCAGACCTCTTCAAAAACACGGTTGGGACATCACCATGATTGCTATATCTGAAGAAGGTACTTACGATGATGATGGGATACAAGTAATTGGTATAAAAAAGTGGAAATCTAAGTGGCAAAGGGTTAAAACAATTTTCAGTATAACATATAAAGCATACAAACAAAAGGCAGATATTTACCATTTTCATGACCCGGACTTTCTTCCCTTAGCGGCACTTTTAAAACTATTAACGTTTAAACCTGTAGTGTATGATGTTCACGAGTTTTATCGTATAAAATGGCAACTCAAGTCCGACAATCCCTTAATCAAGAAACTGATAAAATTTTTCGCCGGCACAGTGGAGGATATATTTGCGATGCTTGTGCACAATCTCTCTGTAGTCTATGATAAGTCAGCAAAGCATTTCCGGCGACTGAGATGTAACGTAGTGGTAACTCCAAACTACGCGACCCAACGCGATTTCGTAGCCGAGAAAGTTACTGATGAAGATTGGAACAGCCGTAAAAATAAAGTTGTTTTTATAGGAACTCTTGCCGCAGTTAGAGGCTCGCTGGTACTGTTGGATATCGTAAGAGAAACCAAGGCGTTACGCCCTGATATTGAATTTACCGTTACTCAGCGTTTTCTCTCTGTTGCCGATGAACAGGAAATGATGACAAAGATGCGTCAGCCTCGTTACCGGGATCTTATTCATTTCGTGCCGAGTGTGCCAAGCGACCAGCTTGCTGCTGTTGTACGCCGGGGGATAATTGGTTTATCTCTGTTACAGGATGTGGGGCAATATCAGGTTGCAATTCCAACAAAGTTCTTTGAGTATATGTCACAATCTCTGGCTATTGTAGCCTCCGATTTACCTTGGGGTCATGTTTACATCAAACAAACAGGCTGCGGCGTGCTGGTGCCACCCACAGATGCGAAAGCCTATGCCGACGCAATTATAAAATTGTGCGAAAATCCTGAGCTTGCCCACCAAATGGGTGAACGAGGTCGGCTCGCTTTTATCGAAAAATTTAATTGGGAAGCTTGTGAACCGGCCTTTATTAACTTTTACCGAGCTTTGGGGAAACGAAAATAATGGGTATTAAAACCTTTCTCAAACGCACGGGCGTGGTGTCATTGGCCAGACGTGTGCGAATGGTTTTGCTCGGTCGTTTTGTATATCGGTTAAAAAGCTACGGCCCAAGCAGCTACATTTGTAGAGGCTGTGTTGTGCGTCCGAACACATGTTCGATTGGCAGGAATTCCTGGATTGGCTCACAATATTGGCTTCGCGTTGACGATTTACGAATTGGCAATTACGTTTTAATTGCGTCTCGCGTGGCGATTGTCGGAGGCGACCATCAATTTGACATAATAGGTGTCCCAACAATTCTGGTAGATCGAGATATCTCTAAGCCAGTTATCATCGAAGATGATGTTTGGATCGGTTATGGCGCTACAATAATGCACGGAGCACACATTGGTGAAGGGCCTACTGTCGCGGCTAGAGCGCTGGTAACAAGGAACGCAGGTTAATTGAAGATCAACACAGTTGGGAGGTGGAACAAAAAAAGCTTATAGATACTTATAAAAAGGTGTTGAATAAATGAGAATTGTATCCGTCATCGGCGGAGAAAATCATTGCGATTATCACCAAGCCGGAATTGCGAACGGAAATGAGTGCGAATTGCAAAGATTTTATAGAAACGCAATGGAATATACGTCTCCAAGTTGAGAGGATGCACATGGTTGCAGCCAAGGCCCGAGAAGTTCGGACCACTTTGGGTAGATGCGTCAGGATGCCAAAATCACAGGGTGAAATATGAAGCAGGTTTTGCAAAATCTTAAAACGGGTGAACTTGAAGTTGCTGAGTTGCCGTCTCCACAGGTCCGCAGAGGAGCTTTGTTGATTCAGACACGGGCTTCGCTAATATCAGCGGGCTCTGAACGAATGATTGTCGAATTCAGCAAGGCGAATCTGATATCAAAAGCTCGTCAGCAGCCTGAAAAGGTAAAACAGGTTTTGGATAAGATTAAAACCGACGGCTTGCTGCCGACTCTCGAGGCGGTATTCAGTAAGCTGGACGAGCCGATGCCGCTGGGTTATTGCAACGCCGGCGTGGTTCTGGATGTTGGGTCGGACGTTAGCGATTTTGTGCCAGGTGACCGCGTAATCAGTAACGGGCCACATGCCGAAATTGTTTGCGTCCCCAAGAACCTTTGCGCTAAGATTCCCGAAGGCATCTCAGATGAGAGTGCGGCCTTTACGGTGCTCTCAAGTGTTGGCCTGCAGGGAATTCGATTGTTAAGTCCCTCCCTGGGCGAAAAGTTTGTGGTCTATGGCTTGGGGTTGATAGGGCTGTTAAGTGTGCAACTTCTTCACGCACACGGCTGTGAGGTTATTGGCATCGATCTTAATCCAGCACGTCTCAAACTCGCTCAAGGCTATGGTGCACGAATAGTCACCGCCGGTTCCGGCGGTGACCTGGTATCGGCGGCAAATGCCTGGACCGAAGGTAAAGGCGTCGATGGAGTACTTATTACCGCAGCTGCCAAGACCGACGAGATTATACACCAGTCAGCACAAATGTGTCGCAAGCGAGGCCGAATTGTGTTGGTTGGTGTAGTCGGTCTAAATCTTAGACGAAGTGACTTCTATGAAAAAGAAATAACGTTCCAGGTTTCATGTTCCTATGGTCCCGGCCGCTATGACAATAAATACGAACAAAGCGGACAGGATTACCCCCGGGGGTTTGTTCGCTGGACTGCACAGCGCAACTTTCAGGCGGTACTTGACATAATGCAGGCAGAAAAACTGAATGTGGATGACCTGATTACCAACAGGTTCGCTCTTGAAGATGCCTCGCAGGCTTACGATGTTGTCAGTAAGTCCCCAAATGCTCTGGGTGTGATTCTTAAATATGTCGACGAGGTTGAACAGAGTCCTAAGCTTGCGATTAAATCGGCCTCTGTCCCCGCAGCACATGCAGCGACCGTCAGTGTTATAGGTGCCGGCAACTTCTCAAAAATGATTCTGGTTCCATCTATCAGTAAAGCGGGGGGTCGGATCGCATATATAGCGGATTTGAATGCAGCGGCTGCTCAGCATCTGGCCAAAAAGTATGGGGCCGAAAATGCTGTTACGGATTACAAGCTTATATTGGAAGACCCTGAGGCCAATGCCGTTTTGATTGCAGTCCCTCATAACCTACATGCACGGCTTGTATGTGAGGCCGTTGAGGCAGGAAAACATGTTTTCGTTGAAAAACCTTTGGCAATGAATGAAGATGAACTGTCGAACGTGATAGAAGTCGTTACAAAAGCAAAGGACAGATTCATAATGGTGGGCTTTAACCGCCGGTTCAGCCCACACACAGTCAAGCTCAAAGCACTTCTTGCCGGACGAAGCGAACCGCTGTGTATGAACATGACTGTAAATGCCGGTTATATCCCTCCAGAACACTGGGTGCACGACCCGGTCGTTGGAGGGGGCAGAATTATTGGTGAGGGATGCCACTTCTTTGATTTGATGGTTCACTTGACCAGAAGCCGTATTAAGACAGTTGCCTCGATGATGGTCGGCCAGGGCGCGGCTGTTTGCGAGGATAAGATGTCAATAATTCTCGGCTTTGAAGATGGTTCTGTAGGGACGGTAAATTATTTCGCCAACGGCTCAAAGAAGTATCCCAAAGAGACGTTGGAAGTCTTCAGTGAAGGCCGGGTGGCCAGACTTGAGAACTTCCGTAGAGTTTTAGGCTATGGCTTTAAGAATTTCCGCAAATTCAAGACGTCACGCCAAGACAAGGGCCACAGGGCCGAGTTCGCAGCATTTGTCGATCTTGTTACAAATGGCGGTGACCCATTAATTCCGTTTGACCAGTTGGTAAACGTTACACGAGCCAGCTTCGCGGCGGTGGAATCAGCAAAAGGTAAGGGTGTTATTAGTATTTGAGAATTGACATTGCATAAAATCATAAAAGCATAATTGGGAAAGGGAGGAGAGAAAGCTTTTAGAGGTTTATGGCAGGGTTCTGGACGGTACACAAAATGAGTAATTTGCTGAAGGTATTTCTTGTTGTTGGCGCAAGGCCCAATTTTATGAAGATGTCGCCACTCTATTTTGAACTTATTAAAGAAAAAGGTGTTAAAACCTCAATCGTGCATACGGGGCAGCATTATGATTATGAGATGTCACAGGCGTTTTTTGAGGAGTTTGATTTACCAAAGCCGAATTACTTTCTTGGTGCGGGTTCAGGAACACACGCGGAACAAACTGGTAAAATAATGATACAATTCGAAAAGGTACTCTCAAAGGAAAAACCTGATTTAGTCGTAGTGTTTGGCGATGTGAATTCGACGCTTGCTTGTAGTGTTACAGCAAGAAAACTTTTTATCCCCGTTGCTCATGTAGAGTCAGGCTTAAGAAGTTTTGATATGACAATGCCGGAAGAAATTAACAGAAAGGTTACAGATGCAATTTCCGACCTTTTATTTACTCCATCTAAAGATGCGGACGAGAATTTGATGAAGGAAGGAATCAGCCGCAATAAAATTCATCTTGTGGGAAACATAATGATAGATTCTTTGATTACAATCCTGGAAAAAATCGACAAATCTTATGAAGATAGAATATTACAGAAGTTTGATTTGCAAAAGGAGGATTATGTTCTTGTTACGCTTCATAGACCTTCTAATGTGGATAGTAAAGACAGCCTTGAAAGAATCCTTAATTTTTTAAATAACCTTTCTCAAGAAGCACCTGTTATTTTTCCTATGCACCCGAGGACAAAGAGAAACATAGATAAATTTGGAATAAAGCTTGTATTCAATAAGAAATTTTACATTTCAAAACCACTGAAGTACAGAGAATTTATTGTACTCGAAAAGGATGCCGGGTTTGTATTAACTGATTCCGGCGGTATTCAGGAAGAAACAACGTATTTAAATCTTCCTTGTCTTACGTTAAGACCAAATACAGAAAGACCGATTACCGTTACTGAAGGAACAAACGAGTTAGTAGATATGGGAAATATCGAAGAAAAAGTAGGGCTGATTCTATCAGGAAAGCAGAAACAGGGTAAGGTGCCAGAGTTGTGGGATGGTAAAACAGGTCAGAGGATTGCGCGGGTCATCACCGGACACAATAATGGGGGCTACTGTTGAGATGGTTTTCTACAAAAGTGCCTTGTAGCCCGTGGTGGTTGAGTTCGCTAAAAGATAAGACTTAATTGCAGTCTTAACGTAAATACATGCTAAAACTGAAGAATGCTTGCCAGGTTGTTCGTCATTACGGGGCAGGATTCTGCGCCTTTCGTGCAAAGTATGCGCTTCAGAAAAAATTGGGATATCTGAAGCGCAAATCCCCATCAAGAAACTGGACACAGATTTGGATTCAGCAACGTTTGAAATCTAAGCTGGCCCAAAGCGGGGCAGATTTGCTGCAGATACATGAATCTAATGAAAAACGGTTTTTCTTTGACAGCGACCATCTCCCGAACTATGCCGGGCGAGACTGCAAAAAAGTACTTTCTCAAGCGGAAAACATTTTGAACAACAGGTTTCAGTACTTTTTTGACGAATGGCATTCGCTTGGACAGGTGCCTGATTGGTTTCTTAATCCGGTGACCGGCAAAAGGGCGAAGCATGATTTACACTGGTCTGACGTTAACCTCTTCGAACCCGATGTGGGTGACATAAAGTTCATCTGGGAGCCTTCGCGATTCGCGTGGGTCTATAATCTGGTCCGTGCTTTTGCGGCGACTGGTGACAAGAGATATTCTGAAAAGTTCTGGTCGCTTTTCGAATCATGGCTCGAAGCGAATCAGCCCAACACCGGCCCAAACTACGCATGCGGACAGGAATGCGCCATACGCCTGATGGCAATGTGTTTTGCTCTGTATGCTTTCGCCCACTCGAAAGCAAGCAGCAGAGATAGAAAAAGGAAGCTCATCATCGCAATAATGGTGCATGCCGAGAGAATCGAAAAGAACATAGATTTTGCAATTTCCACCCGCACCAATCACTCATTAACTGAAGCGGCCGGACTGTACACGGCTGGCATGCTGTTTCCGGAATTCGACCGCTCTGAGCAATGGCGGCAGGTGGGTAAGAAGGTCCTTACCAATGAAGCCCTCAAGCAGATATATCCGGATGGTGCATACATCCAGCATTCTATGAATTATCATCGTCTGATGCTTCAGGATATTGTTTGGGTTTCACGGCTGGCTGAGCTGAATGATGACACGCTTTCCGGCGAATTAATGTCACGCTGTGAGAAAGCGACGTCTTTCCTTTACCAGATGCAGGACGGGATAACGGGCCGCGTGCCGAACTACGGCTCAAATGACGGTGCCTTGATAGTCCCGTTGAACAGTTGTGACTATCTTGATTATCGCCCCGTAGTTCAGTCTGTGAACTATATATTCAGTAGAAAAAAGCTTTATGAAGAAGGCCCCTGGGATGAGGACCTGCTTTGGCTCTTTGGGCCTGAAGCAATGGCCGCTCCATTAGAACCGCCCGAACGCACCGATGCCGCATATCCGATGGGTGGTTATTACACCGTCCGAAATAAAGATAGCTGCGCAATGATGCGTTGCCACAGTTTCAAAGATCGTCCCGGTCACGCGGATATGTTGCATTTGGACTTGTGGTGGAAAGGCGTCGATGTTCTGCGCGATAGCGGCACGTATATGTATAATTGCGAACAACCCTGGCAAAATTACTTTAGTTCAACCTCAGCCCACAATGCCGTAACTATAGATGGCACCAGCCAGATGACTAAAGTGTCAAGATTTATCTGGCTTGACTGGACAAAAGCAAAATTTGTCGGGCATAAGAGCTTTGATTCCGGCGTCATAAAAGTTATGCAGGGCGAGCATTATAGTTATCGGCGAGATCGCAATGACATTATTCATCGCAGAGCGGTTTTGTCGTGGGCAGGGGGTTGCTGGGTGGTTGTGGATGATGTGCTGGGCCCAGACAGACATAATATCCGACTGCATTGGCAGCTCTGTAACGCAGAATATGACCTGAAGGATAATTCGTTAGCTTTGCAAACCGAACCGGGGCCTGTAAATATCACGGTTTTAGGTTTGGCTGAAGGTCTGAAATATGAAGTCTTAAAGGCCGACAAAAACAGGCCTGCGGGATGGCAGTCACTTTATTATGGAAGGTATGAGCCGTCGCCTGTGCTGATTTGTTCTCAACTGGCGAACTTGCCGGCGAGGTTTGTAACGCTCATTGTTTTGGATGATGTTCAAGAGGATGTGTTTTGGGCTGAAAATGGTAACTTATCATGGACTTTGTGCAAGTCGGGCCGTAAGTATGTTGTTGGGCTGAATTCTATTTATGATTCTGGTAACAGCGCTTTTAATTTTATTGAGCACGATTCGAAGAGGATGAGTCTGGATTAAGATTAATTTTAAGAAGATTTGTTATGACCGACTGCGCCGCTGCATCCATAAACCAACCCCTGAAACAAACCATACCACGATGTCCTATTTGCAGAGACACCAAGAAGGTACTACTGTATGGATGGCAGCAATATCTGGTTGGTGAGGGAAAGACCCCCAGCTTCATTTTTAGGTGCCGTGGTTGTGACTTCAACTTCCGGCGTTTTGACCGGCCATTGACCGAAGTGCTTAGCCATTTCAAGGTTGCACCATATAGTACAGATGAGATTGAACAACAATGGCAAAAACGACGTGAGGGATTCTATCGATTTCTACTGGACCTGCTATCTAAGCCGGCCGATGGGAAATCGCTGCTGGATATTGGTTGCGCCTTTGGCCATTTTCTCGATTGTGCGGTTGAGCGTGGGTATCGACCTTTCGGAACAGAGGTTTCTGAGGAAATGGCTCAGTTACTCCGCAAGCGGAAAGATTACCCCGTTAGTTCAAGACCACTGGATGACCTGCAACTGCCGGAGAAGCGGTTCGATGTTATTACGTTCGTGGACAGTTTTTATTATTTTGCAAATCCCCTCGAAACACTGCGTCAGTGTTATAAGCTGTTAAAACCAGGCGGCAAACTGCTTATGCGTGTGACCAATCGCAACCAAATGGCACGGTTTTATCGATTGGGTCGCAGCCTGACACTTAGAAGCCGCCGAGTGCCTGAGATGCCGTTTTGGACAACCGATGATGCTATTAGCTGCCACAGCCGTCGAAGTCTGGCAGAGTTAATGGGCAAAACCGGATTTCGAATCATCAAGCTAACAGGTCTTGAAAAGGGTAAAAAGATAGATTCTTTTGGCCTGAGGACTTTTTATCAGCTCACCGGTGTGCTTGCTTGGGCTACATGGGAGCGCATTTGCTTTACACCAGGTATTATTTGCCTGGCAGCAAGAGAATGAGTCCACTTCAGGATGTGGTCTCGTCTTGCTTGTTAAGGTCGGCCACAAGGACGCAGATTTTTCCCGTGTCATACTGCTGCATACCGAGCAACTCGAATCCGTGCTTTTGGTAAAATGCTGTTGCTTGTTCGTTATTTTCACGGGTCCATGCGCGAATTTTATCGTGTCCTAAGCTCCTAAATTTCTCGAAGGCCGCCTGGATGAGTTTTGTGCCAATGTGCCTGCCTTGAGCATCAGGACTAACCGCCATGGCAATGATTTCTGCCTCCGGGAGCTTCCATTCGGAAAAATCTCCCGTCTTGAATGTTTTGGGCCGCTTAACTGCCGTCAGCGCCTGCTTGAATACTGAAGGCCTCAGGAACTTGCTTATCGCTGATACCATCATGGGGAAAAATCGCTGAAGAATTATTCTTTTGTACATTTTTGAAGTGTTTGTGGCACAGCAGATAAAGCCGAGCGGCTGATGCTGTTTGTCCTCATATACCAGAACGAAACTATGAGGGGTTGATCTTATGCCCCAGTAAAGGTATTCACAGAACCGCTGTCCAAGCCAGGCGGTTAATCCTGTCTTGATGTTATCCCGATGCATCTTGACTACAGCTGGCATATGTGCTTTGGTCATTTCAACAATGCACATTTCAGTCCTTACGTTTTAACCCTGGTTTTGATTTCGTCGCACAAATATCGCTGTGTGGGCAGAACTTTGTTCTCAATCGTGTTAGTGTAATATATAACAGGCAATATTATATATCAAGTAAAAATAGCCAGCGCAACAGAATTGGGTGTCCTCTATGTTTGTAAGCAGATTTTTCAGGCATTTTAATGACTTTTATGACAAATCTGAATATACTTTATAAACAGGTCGTTTTGGGAAAAGGCTTCGGTTCGCCTTTCCGCGGGCTGGGGGAATGCTGTGATTTTGCCGGAGCAAAATAGATGAACATAGTTATTCTTACAAATGATAACTTTTTTTGCTTCACTTTTATAAAAGATCTTTTGAAACTCAGAAAAGACGACATCAAGCTTATTGTTTTTTCGTCGGCACTTATTGGAAAGAGAGGCACTTTTGCCTCCATTATGTGGGCACTTAAGAAGACAGGATTTCGCCACACGGTTTTCAAGTTGATGGTTTACGGCATATTTAGAACGGCGGGAATGATTTGTAGGCTGCTGCCGTTTATTCCCAATCATTATTCGTTCCGGTTGTGGGCAAAGCACAATAGTATGAACTATATTTCTGCGGCTAACATTAACAATGAAGATATTGTGCGGCAGATAAAGTCAGCCTGTCCCGATCTAATAATAGCAGCAAACATGAATCAAATCATAAAAAAACAAATCCTTGCGGTACCGTCTAAAGGATGCATAAACACCCATTGTGGGCCTTTGCCGCGTTACGGCGGCATAAGTCCCTACCTATGGGCACTTGCCAATAATGAAGACCATTCTGCAGCCACGATTCACTATCTGGACGAAGGGCTTGACACTGGCGATATAATAGTTCAGGAAAGGGTGAATGTTCTAAAGAATGATTCGGCATTTTCTTTGTTTTACCGCTGTTGTCTACTGGCAAGCGAGCTTTTAATTAAGGCAGTAGATGATATTGAAGCCGGTACAGTAAAAAGCTATAAGCAGGATTTGTCGAAGAAAACCTATTTTTCATGGCCAACCAAGCAATGTGTAAAGCAGTTACATAAGAACGGATACCGCTTGGCTAAGACGAAGGATTTTGTCAAGGCTATATTCAAACAAAAACCACGAGTAAAGTAACAAGTTATAAAAGATTTCCTCTCGAGCAGATGACGTTGTTCGTTCTCTCAGACCGGAACGAAACTGTTCGGCTACTTCAATTGCGGTCACTTGTATAATAACCCTCTCTTAAAGCTTCTGCATAAATGTTGCTCAAGATTTCACTGCGCAGATGTGTCTGTGTGGCAGCACCTTGTTTTCAATAATATTGATATACTGATCCGCAACTTTCTTGCGGTCAAAGTTCTCCCGTACATAACGAAGACCATTTTCACCCATCTGCTTGCGTAGCTGAGGGTCGGCCTGAAGGTTCTTCAAAGTTTGGGCTAATTGTTCAGAATTCTCCGGTTCTACAAAAAAACCACATTGGGCGTCCTCGACCAGTTTTCGAGCAACACCGTCGATTGCTACTACCGTTGGGCGGGCCGAAGCCATATAGTCGAAAACTTTGTTGGGATAGACGGTTTTGAAAGTATCGACCTTCTTAAGCACCGCGCAACACACATCCGCCGCCGCACAGATATCAACTACTTCCCGCTTCGGCCTGAAGCCTGTAAAAATGACGTTATTTAATCCCCATTCTTTTACTTTTTCCTCAAGCATCCGACGGTGCATCCCATCACCGACGACCATAAATCGCGCACTATCATCATCGAAAGCTCTTGCAGCTTCCACGAATTGAATAACGTGATTAGCGACACCAAGTCCGCCGGTGTAGATAACGAGGAAACGGTCTTCAATATTGTACTTCTGCCGTACCCAGTTATTGCGTGGGCCAGGTTGAAAAATATCAAGGTCTGCAGCATTGGGCAACATCGACAGGCGATCTTCCCGAACGTTTTTCCGTTGTAGCATAACATCATAGAAAGCCGGTGTCAGTACATTGATCCACGTACTCTCACGGTAAGACAATCTTTCCAGCGCATACCCCAATTTTATCAGGAAAGGATTAGTCAATACCCCTGTGTCGATCGCAGATTCCGGCCACAGATCCCTGACCTCAAATATCATTGGCAGCTTCCGGAAACGGCGGCGAATTACCCAGCCGATTATTCCGACGGTAAGGGGTGGACTGCTGCTAATGATAATATCCGGTCGCTCAATCTTCAGGCCGGCAAAGATTCCCGAGAGCACAAAGGAAATATACCCCCAACAGCGACCCAGGTAGTTCTTATTATAGCTCTCGCTTACATAGCAGCGATATACAGTTACTCCCGGACAATCTTCTTCCTTGACCACAATGTGCCCTTTGTATTTGGCAAGCTTCTCATTTGTAGCGTAGTGAACGGTACCTGCCAGAACGGCGACTTTGTGACCTCGCTGGGCGAAGTATCGGCTCATCTGATTCCATCGACTCGCACCTGCCTGGTTTGTCCCACTATCGAGGAAATATTGATGAATTATTAAAATGTGCATATCTCACTGCTCCCTTGAGTTAGCTTCAAGTTTCCCATCCCTCAATTATAGCAACTGTGACAGGCAAAGTAAAGATATACTATCTCGTGATGACCCATTTTTGAGGGGGCTTTGGCCGTAAACGATGACTTTTGAGCAAGTTGCGTCATTCCGATGCATATTGTTGCTCAGGCAGGTTAAAAAATTCCCTATCTATC
Source organism: Phycisphaerae bacterium (assembly GCA_030601745.1). GTDB lineage: Bacteria > Planctomycetota > Phycisphaerae > Sedimentisphaerales > Anaerobacaceae > JAUVYQ01. The sequence goes on along the minus strand of JAUWBI010000015.1, from coordinate 26 downwards.
GATAAAAACCATCCGTACTGAGCCTG
>JAUWBI010000094.1 GCA_030601745.1 Phycisphaerae bacterium | reverse complement strand
CGGAAAACCCTTAGGGGAATTACCAATCATGAGCATCGAGAATCCAACTTTAGTTCACTTTAGGCACTTTAGCTCACTCTTAACTAACGAGTATCAAGAATCCAGTTATTTACGTGCCTATAAGGCACTACATCTGTCGAGGACCCTCTACAAATCAGCTCTTTTTATGCAAAACAAAGCCAATTTGCTAAATGCTCAAATGAACATAAGCTCACTCTTAACAAAGCATTATGAAAATGTACGACTTTGCAGACGTGGGGAAAACAAACCCAATCAAACCCAATTTCAAAGGCAAAAAAATGCTGCGGAGTTTGCCCAAGGAATTTTTGCGAGAGAAAACAGGCAAAGACGGGCATTGACGTAAATGAGCAGGCCTGATAAAATTCACCCTTTGGTGGGGGGAAGAGTTGTGGTGAAAGTAGCTCAGTCGGTTAGAGCACTGGATTGTGGATCCAGGGGTCGCGGGTTCGAATCCCGTCTTTCACCCTTTTTAAGAACGTGGCTCAAGCTATGTGCGCGGGGGCATCGGTTACCCGACGCCCCTACATTTATTTTTATCTTCGACGACGTCGAATCAGAACTAATCCGCTGAGACCCAGCAGGGCAACCGTGGCCGGCTCAGGAACCGTGGTGAACTCTATCTCGTTGAGATACTCGATCCAAAGGCCGTATTGGAACTGGTCGCTGTCAACGGTCATAGTAGGGAACGCAGGTCCGTCTATCAGGTTCTTCACGTTGATGACGGAGACCTCAAGGTCGTAGACGTGGTCGGGTTCCAGAAGGCCAGGGGCGCACGAGAATGTAGTCATCGAGGCAGGGACGTGCCAGTAGACATCCCCGTCTGCGTCCTCGTCCCACAGCCAGATGGCTAAGGCATCCCCGACATCGCTGTCTACAGTCCAGGTCAACATCGGATTGATGTCAATGTCCGTCTGACCGTTATCGGATGGATAGGTGAAATCAACGGGGCTGCCGGGCAGGGAAAGGCCACTGTAGTCCAGGTCGACGGAAGCAAGCAACGCATCGCTGCTGTCTTCGAAGTTGAGGGTATAGGTTCCGGCTGGGTAGTCGTCCTGGAGGTCGCCGAGGGTAGAATACTCGCTCGGCGAGTCGTAATCCCAATCGCCATAGTCTTCGTAGATGGTAAAGGGCGCCAAACCGCCAGCAGGCGGGGTTACGTCGATGTGGTGCAGGCTGCCCTGCTCTTCAAGGTTCACCCAGATCTCGAAACACCAGGGAGTGGTTTCGGGTGTGCCATCCAGATGGTCCTTGCACGAGGTCATGATGATCTTGTCGATGTTGAGTGCCGCGGCAGGGGTGGGTGCGGCCAGTAAGATGCTCATAATGGCCACGATACAAAGCACAAAGATATTGTTTTTCTTCTCTTTCAACATTTCAGGTTCCTTATTATTTATTTAAAGTTTTCTGCACTCCATAGTTTTACATTTAATCCCTTGGTTTTTTTACTGGCCACAAGAGTAATAAACAGCAGTGACCTAAGAGAGGCCAGTGTCTTTCAGTCGGCCCCTTATTGACAAAAAATTTACGCTCTGCGTTTTCTCAGCAAAACTAAGCCGCCCATGCCAATTAGTATCAGCGCAGTCGGCTCCGGTATATGAACGGTAAAACTGTCAATTTCTGCATCAATGATGGGCGGCCAGGACCACCATACAGGATCCGGATCCGGTAATCGCAAAGCTTCTATCGTGTAATCCTCCAGCCAGATAAAACTATTAAGGATGTCAGAATCAAGAGTAAACGTATAAGGACCCACAGTTCCATCCCATATGAAGGCATATCTGGCCAAAATATTATCGGTATCCAACGGCTGAGCAATTCCATTGTTCGGGTTATCACCAAATTCATAAGAGTTATCACCATGGCCTATGAAAACCGGCACTGAGGAATTTTCGAACAACCAATAATCAGCCACACTGCTCACTGCTATACTACCTTCCTCGTCACCTGTTAACACGCCGGGCCCGCTGACACTGATAATGGCCTGAAATGCCAGCGCATCCTTCGTCAGGTCACCTATGTCAGTAATTATGAAATCGAAACTGAACAGTTCACCTGCAGATGCTGGCATCACAAGATTTTCTGGTGGTACTATGACTGCCTGCGCTTGCGTTAATGGGATCGCATAAAACAACAACATAATAGACATAATTCTTTTCGTGACGAGACTCCTTAATTAGAATATCAAGTTCACCCTTTTTAAGAACGTGGCTCAAGCTATGTGCGCGGGGGCATCGGTTACCCGACGCCCCTACATTTATTTTTATTTGTGGCGTCTGCGAATTAACACCAGGCAACCGAGACCGAGCAGAGCAACCGTGGCCGGCTCGGGAACCGTGGTGAACCCTACCTCGTTGCAGTATTCTATCATAAAGGCGTATCCAAACGTGTCGCCGTTAACGGTCATAGTTGGCAACCCAAACTCGGTCGGCGGGTCCTTGATCCTGAAGACCGAGACCTCAAGCCAGTACTCGTGGTCGTGGTCCAGAGGGCCAGGCTGCCAGGAAAGTGTGTCCATCGTGGCAGGGGCGTACCAGTATTTGTCTTCATCCGTAACCTCGTCCCACACCCACATTCCTAAGGCATACCCGGCGGTGGGGTCTATAGTCCAGGTGAACGTCGGCTCGGTGTCAATGCCCGTCTGACCGTTATCGGATGGATAGGTGAAATCAACGGGGCTGCCGGGCATGGAAATGCCACTGTAGTCCAGGTCGACGGAAGCAAGCAACGCATCGCTGCTGTCTTTGAAGTTGAGGGTATAGGTTCCGGCTGGGTAGTCGTCCTGGAGGCTCCCGAAGGTAGAATACTCGCTCGGCGAGTCGTAATCCCAATCGCCATAGTCTTCGTAGATGGTAAAGGGCGCCAAACCGCCAGCAGGCGTGGTTACGTCGATGTGGTCGAGGTCGCCCGTATCTGCAAAGTCCATCCAGATCTCGAAAACCCAGGGGTAAGAGTAGGCTGTACCGTCCAGATAGTCCCTGCAGGAGGTCATATAAATTGCATCGATGTCGAGCGCTGCGGCAGGGGTGGGTGCGGCCAGTAAGATGCCGAGGATGGCCACGATAGCCAGGACAAAGATATTATTTTTTTTCTCTTTCAACATTTCAGGCTCCTTTCTTATTTATTTAAGGTTTTCTGCACTCCGTAGTTTTACATTTAATCCCTTGGTTTTTTCACTGGCCACAAGAGTAATAAAACAGGAGCAACCAAAGAGCAGCCAGTGTCTTTCGGTCGGCCCTTATTTCACAAAAAATTTACGCTTTCCGTTTCCTCCGAAGCAGACTCACCGCACCAAGGCCGAGCAGGGCTATTGTGGCCGGCTCGGGAACGGGCCCGACCACGTCACCGGAAGCTACTACGGTGGAAGCGCCTATGTAGCCCATGACCTCGCCGCTGACCTGAGTGGGTGATAAATTACTCATAACGTACATCACAACACTGTGCTCACCGGGCTCGATGCTGTAACCAGAGCCGGCGGAGTAATAGAAGGAGACGGTCGGCCCGCCCGGGATATAGACATCGCCGTTCGGGGCGGGCTCCTGGCTGGGAGGTGCTGTTATGAAGCCTGATGGCAGCGCACCAGTCAACCAGCCCATGTTGGCACTTCCATCAGCGCCGGTAAACGGCGCGATTGTGAACATCTCCGCTCTCAGGTCTGATACTTCTCCGGTGTTTTCAACCTGGTAAAGATAGGCGTATAGGCCGGAACCGCCGGTATAAGCCTGGCTGTATACCATCGCTGTTAGGCTGCCGTTACTCATATTCGTTACCGTCACGGTATCCACGGGTGTTGGAACGCCCAGGCCGGCCAGAGAGTCGGGTTCGAGCGTTATCGGCATTGCGTGCGACACGGAGGCCGCTGTTAGCAGGACGATACATCCAGAAATCCAGTATATGTGCTTCATAAAAAACCTCTTTTCTTTAACGATCAATTCTGTAGCGCGGGGCGAGCCCTGCGCTTCGAAGCCGCTTTAATCCAGTTACGTTACGCTCTGCGGCGGCGAATCAGACTCAGCGCACCAAGGCCGAGCAGCGCAACCGTTGCCGGCTCGGGGACAAGGACAATTTTGGCAGCGTTGCCGATTTGAAAATCATTATCGATCGGCTCGCCGCTGGCCAGCGTACCGGTCAGACGCCTGGGAGGGTCATCGCCCGGGTTACGGCCATATATACTGGTAAGTTCACCGTAACCAAAGTGGAATCCATCGACCACAAAATCCGAACCGTGTATTGTTAAAATCGCGAAATGGGTTGAAACCAAGTATTGAGCTACGGACCCGCCGGAAATATCTACCTGGCTGCTGTTCAGGGCACCCACGTATCCTATCGAACCACCGGAGATATCTACCTGGCTGCTGTCCTTGGCCGACAGACCTCCTGGATATTCTATCGACCCGCCGAGGATATTTATCTGACTGTCTTCGTAGGTGTTCAGAGATATCATGCTTCCCGAAGCGAGCAGGTTCACTGTGGTTTCCATCCCCGGGGCCCCGTAATCAACCCGCACAGAGTCGCTGATTTCGTAGTCGATATCGTGGACTAGGCCATCGTCAAAGTCAACATACCCCAGTGCCGGCGAACCAGCCAGAGATAGTACTACTGCCATCATCCAAATTGTCGTTTTTGCATTCGTCATTTTCATTTGTCCTTTCAAAAAATCGTTCTTTCAAAAAAACTTATTCTCTTTTGTTTCTGCTGCGGAAGGCCCGCAGCAACTTCAATTGTTTTCTCAATCCATTGGTTCTGGCTGATTCCGTTTGCTCACTGGCCGGTTTGTTCGATATACACCCTCCTTTCCGCCGGTCACTGGCAGGTCGGCTATTTTTGTTCTGGCCGGTCTTGTTAATAGTTAATGAATGGTTTTTCCTTTCCGTAAATTTTTCACTGGCCACAAGAGTGATAAACGGGGCCGACCCAAGACCGGCCAGTGATCTTCGGCCAGCCCCTTCATCGCACAGAATCTGTTACTGCTTATTGCTTATCTCAATCACGGCGATTTTATGCCGTGTTAGTTCTCTGCCGGGCCTGGCAATCGTCTCTCACTGGCCGATCGTCAAACCCAGCTTTAGAAAGATGAGGAAGTTTGTTTAGCTTCTTTGGTTTCCTTTTTATTTACTTGTCAAGAAAGCTGTTATTTATCGTTATCACGGCGGAGCCGTGTTGGCTTTCTGCTGGGCTTGTCAACTTCACTATTTAGGTTAATCACTTTGCATGATTTTCGGTCATCAAGCCCAGCTTGGGGGGAGAAAACTCTTCGTGAGCATTTATCCCCGGGGTCCGGTTCCCCTTATCACGGCAGAGTTAAGCCGTGATTACTCTCAACTGCGTCCAGCTACTCTGTAATTTTCTCTATTTCGTAGCGTCTCTTTTTGTTTTTGGCGGGTCCGGCGAACCGCCGGATTGCCTTTATGGAGAGAATTCCTTTGAGTCCCAGGACATTGGCGACGGTTTGGCGGAAGAGCTCGTCGCTGGTGTCATCGGTCAAGATGGCAGAGACACCAAGACTTCGAGCAGCGATTTCCTGTGCTCGGTCGCCGGCCCTTACGAAGGCTATGGTTGGAATCTCGGGCTTTACGGCCCTAAGTCTCTTTAGAAACCGGCCGTCCTCCATATCATCCAGGTCCCATTTGCTGATAACGCTGTCAACCTTTTCATTTTTTAAAGAGCGAGCAGCCTCGGTTCCAGACTGCATTGTTATCAATCGAATCGGTAGTTCCCTCAAAACTTCGTTTTTACCATTGCCGTTAAGGCCAACCGTTAACACTGTTGCTTGTACAAGAACAATCATCTCGTTTCCGAAACTTATCTGTCTTTTTATCCGTTACACCCACACCTCCAGTTGTTTTGTTCTGCTGGATTGAATAAGCGAAGCGTGTGCCAAAGTTTTGTTTGAGGACAAAAAATTTTTAAGTGCTTGTTTTAAGGGTAGTTATGTATTGTGAATTTTTTGTTGGGTTTTTTGGCGCTCGTGAAGAAAAGGGCTGTTATGGTCGCTAAGGGACGGTAATTATTGCGGCAAGTTTTTATAGGTGGGCGTGTTAGGAAACAATCGACCGGTTTGGCCGGGGGTGACCAAATTGGGCAGTAATAATTGACCCAGCCCCGAACGGGGCGGGGTTAACCCATACCCTGCTTCGGCTCGGGCCTTCGCCGAGACGAGAGATTCGGGTTTGAAAAGCGCGCTTTTTACATTTCGATATGGTCTTACCATCTGTTATAATATCTATTGCCCCCCCGCTTTCTTGCCTGCACCTGCGTTTGGCTGCAGGGAACCGCAGGCACAGGTGCGAAAGCAAGAGGGGGGGCTTGACCAAGAGCATGTTTCTATCGGAGGATACGCACAAAAATTAACCCAGTAGAGGCAAACCGAAATGAGCAGGAGAATAAATCTAAATACCTGCCGGGCGATGCTGCTTTTTCTGGTGATGGTCTCATTGGTGTGTGGCCAGACGATTAAGCCATCGCCCTTCTGGAAGAACCAGATAGTATACCCGAATGAGCCGTTTCGCGTAGTGGGGACCTCTGCGAGCGACCCGGACTGGGTGAAGTTCACCATCATTCTGGCACCCTATGACCCCAACATAGTCTATTTCCAGGACAGCCAGGCGTATACCTTCCACTACCATTTCGCGACTGAGCTGCTCGACCCGTTCATCGGGATGAGCCCGAGCGAATACGACCAGGTCACGCTTTATGAGCAGGGTCAGCAGGCCGTGCTCGGCGCGGTCATAATGCCGGCTACGGGCGGCTATTCTCCGCCGCCAGCCCTGCCGGAGTACGGCATCCAGTTTGTTCGCCAGGCCCCTTACTCCAGGGAGGAGATTGCGGCTCTGTTCAACGTGGTCAAGACGAGCATCACCGCCGAGGCCGGCGTTCAGGCATTCTACTTTCCCAGCTATGAACAGCTCGCAACGGCGCAAGCCAACCGCGATTGGTTTGAATCGCAGGGTATCCCCATCAGCTCCACTGCGCGATGGGCAGAGGGCAACGCCTTGTACTCCGAAGGATGGGCATTGGGCGAGTTGAAATTCTTCGGCGGCGAGCAGATTGAAGCGGCCTACTTAGCCGGCGACCTGCTACCGGGTGACATCCTTTTAACGGATGGTGTTCCCGCCGAGATTCCCTTCGTCGCCGGTATTATTTCGCTGTTGCCATCCACGCCGAATTCGCATGTGGCCATACTTGCAAAGACTTACAGCGTTCCCTTTGTGCACCTGGCGGTGGCTGAGGATGCAAACCTCGCCCAGCAGCTCGTCGGGCGCAAGATAGTATTGCGTGCCTTCGATGAATATGGTGTCTGCGACATCAGGATGATCGAGGTCGAAGGCGTTCTCGACAATGCGACGATTGAGGAGATACTGGCACTGAAAGCGCCGGCTCCTCTGGACATTTCGCCGATGGCGTCCTACGGCGCCTATAGCGCGTCTGTGGACGGCCTCGTGCTTTCAGACATTCAATACTTCGGCGGCAAGGCGGCGAACTTTGGGATTTTGCGGACTGCCATTGCGGACAACTCGCCGGTTGCGGTCGCATTCTCGTTCGATTTGTGGAACGAGTTTCTTGACCAGAACATTGGCGGCGGCAACAGCCTTCGCGCAGAAATCGCAGCTCGTCTTTCGGGCTACAGCTATCCGCCGTCCGATATGGCGGCGTTGTCGGCAGAACTGGAAGGCATTCGCGATGACCTTTTCAAGAATACATATATTACCAGCTTCAAGCAGCAGCTTCGGGCCGCCGTCATCAGCGTTCTGCAGGACCCGAGTTACGGATTCAATGAGAACCGGAAAATTCGCTTTAGAAGCTCGACGAACGTCGAAGACAGCAATCAGTTCACCGGCGCCGGACTGTACGACAGCTTCAGCGGCTGCCTGGCCGATGATTTGGACGGCGATAGCCAGGGGCCCTGCATTTGTGACGCGAACAAGGACAACGAGCGGGGCGTCTTCAGGGCTATCCGCAAGGTTTTCGCCAGCTTTTATAATGACAATGCCTTTCTCGAACGCCTGCGTCACGACGTGAACGAGTCCGATGTGGGAATGGCTTTGCTGGTGCATCATTCCTTCCCGGATGAAATCGAACTGGCCAATGGCGTTGCCACTTTAGAGAAAGGATCGGGTTCAAGTAGGAACATAATGCTGGTGACTCAATTAGGCGCAACCTCGGTTGCCAATCCCGAGCCTGGTTCCATCCCGGAAGAAGTCAGCGTTTATGTTTCTTTCTCTGGGAGCATCTATCCTACGTTAGTTTGTTCATCGAGTCTTGTGCCTCTGGGCGGGACGGTGATGGAATGGCAGGACGATTACATTGAATTGTCGCAGTTGCTCGTCACGGCGGCTGATGAGTTCGAGCAGGTGACCGGCAAAACCAAGTACGTCCTCGACTTTGAGTACAAGAAGCTTGCTGCCGGTGGTGCTGCGATGCCCGCAGGCGGACTGGTGGTTAAACAGGTCCGTGAAATTCCACAGCCCAACGACACGCCGAGCATCACGCCGTTTCTTATCAACGAACCAGTGCAATACTGCACGTTCCAGGGCGAGTTCAGCAATGTTTTTGCCAACCATCGCCTCAAGTCGCGATGGACACTTGAAACGAAAAATCTCTGGCTCACCCCTGAAAACCTCGAGCAGAGCTTCTATGCCGATGCCCATATCGAGTACGTAGCGGCCGGTCGCATCCGTACCCTTACCGGGGCACTGCCGCTTTGGCCCTTCGCTACCCATAGCTTTGACGGAACGAATACTATCGACGACTGGCTTATGCACCACTTGCAGAACCCACGGGTCTGCGAATTGCACACGAACAATGTGCCGACACAGGTGGCGCCGACAGAGAGTCCTGTGGTAACACTTCTCGACTTCGGAATCCGGTACTGGGCTGACAATTGCCTGAAAGTCCGCGTCGAGTATGCTCAGCCTGTTCTGTCGTGGGAATGGACCGGCCCGACGACCACGACGACGGACGAGATTCGTCTTTGTCCCTGCCTGCAGCCGCAGGCCGGCGATCTTTTGCAGGAACGCAGCTTTGACGAGCCGAAGGACGGCGTCTCGATATCAACTTCCTTCTATTGGCCGCCAGACCCAGGCGCTGCAGCCGGCTACACCGCTCCACTGGCCCGCTGGGTCGAGACCGTCATTGAAGGTTACACAACTGAGCCGATTGTTCTTGGCGGGTGGTACTCACAAACCTATCGGCCGGAACACCACAATATCGGCGAGAACTTCCTCTTTGAGCCCCAGCTGGAGCCCGGGATATCTCAGAACATTCTGGACGAACTGCGTGCACAGGATATTCGGCTGATTCACCTTTATCTGGGCTATGCCAGCGGGTCGGTGAGAACATACGGCTTCAAGGACAAGCCGTTTGTTGTCGGCGACCTTGACGACGACGGCGATGTGGACCTAATGGACTTTGCACACTTTGCCCCACGCTGGCTGGATACCGTTTGCGATGAGTGCGGCGGGGCCGACCTTACCGGCGACGGGCAAGTGGTGCTGGACGATTTGTGGGAATTTGCCGACAATTGGCTGGCAGGTGTTGAATAGACACAAGACCCAAGACTAATGGTGTGCAGTGCACACCCTACGGACTTGGGGGCGGTGGAAGAAGTCTCTAACGGGGCTAACCGTCGGCGTTCTTTTTTATCTGCGAGAGAGGGATGTTTAACTTATCGATGAGGCGGTTTAGACGGCGACGTTCGACGCCGAGGATTCTTGCGGCAGCGAGCTTGCGGCCTTTGGTGAATTCAAGGGTCCGGGTAATAATCCTGCGTTTTACTTCATCAAGTGTGGGCAATTCGTGTTCTGGATAAGAGGGAGAATCGGTTATTATAATTTCGAAAGGCAGTGCGGCAGGCTGAATTTGTCGGCCCGGCGTTAAGATGTAGGCACGTTCCATAGCATTGGCAAGCTCGCGTACATTGCCGGGCCAGGCGTAATTGATAAGAAGCTTTTTGGCGGTGGGGCTGAGGACTTTGGGCGGTTCGCCGTAGAAAGCGGCCTGGTTTGCGAGGAAGTATTCAGCCAGAGGTAGAATATCTGCTTTGCGCCGGCGAAGGGGTGGAATTTCGAGATTAACCACGTTGAGCCGGTAGTACAGGTCGGCGCGAAAAGTTCCTTCTTTGACCATATCGTGGAGGTTCCGGCTGGTGGCACAGAGGACACGGATATCAATGGGATGGGGTTTTGTTGAGCCGAGAGGCGTTACCGAGCTTTCCTGGAGGACCCGGAGCAATTTGGCCTGCAATTCGACGGGTATTTCGCTTACTTCATCGAGAAAGATTGTGCCTCCGTCTGCGGCCCTGAAGAAGCCGAGAGTATTGTCAACAGCACCGGTAAAAGCCCCCCTGACGTGGCCAAACAGTTGACTTTCAAATAACTGGCCGGTTAAGGTGGCGCAATCAACGGGGACAAAAACCCTGTCGGCCCTGTCGCCGGCATAATGGAGCTGGCGGGCGACCATTTCTTTGCCCACGCCGGTTTCGCCGGTTATTATTACAGGAGACCTTCGTGCGGCGATGGCTTTGACTATCTCGAGAATCGAGGTAAGTGCGGGAGATTGGACAACAAACTCACAATGGCCCCTTCGACTCTTGTTGAAGGCAGAAGACCATAAGCGCTTGTTTTTCAAGACCTTACTTAAATCAGCCGCAATCCTTTGCGTTGAATCGCTGTTGTTGTTTTGTGCCATAGGGCCCACAAAACCTTTTCCGAATTGAAAACATCCGTGTTTTCAAAACGACGTCGGGACCTTTCGCATCCTGCTTTGGTTTCTGCCGGGGAAAAAATCACCCTTACCGTTTCGTTAGTGGGATAGCCCCGGGGTATAATAGCCGGAGCGTTTTCACCCACTCCTCTTAAAAAGAGATTAACGTATCAAAGATGGAAAGTCAATAAAAATTATAGGACGTTGGCAAATTTTTCGTAATTTACCGCCGAGAACGGAAATAGATTGTTTCTTGAATTGTAACCGTTCACGGTGGCAAAACGGCGTTTTTGTGTCATTGCGAGGCCTTTAGGCCAAAGCAATCTCAAATTTTCGCAGCAGAGAGATTGCCACGCTCGGTTGTGCCTCGCTCGCAATGACATAAAATGGCCAAAATTCAGCATATTGACCCGTGAACGGTTACAACATATCAGACCTTATACTCGCCTTTCTTGACACAGGCAAATCCCCGATTATTGTAGGCCATAGCTAACCTTGGGTTCATCTCAATGGCCTTGTCGTAATCTGAAATGGGCAGGTTATACGATGATGTGTGAAGGTATAGATACCATTAACCCCAACTTAGCCAGTTTCTCCTGTCAAATTAAAGCAGGTCATTTTTCTGAAGTACGTTGTTTCGGAGGTATCTCGCAAGAGGTTTTAGAAAACACAGAACCATATCGGATAGCATCCTGGGGGCATACATTCAGGCAACGGGCACAACTGAAGCAATCAGCACCAAATAGCTTATCCAATACTCTGCCTTTAGCGGCCTGGGTTGGGCAGGCCTCGATGCACAGCCCACAGTTCGTGCACTTCTCATGGTCTATCTTCACCTTTGTTAAGCTGAATCGTTCTGCAATCCACGAAACAAAACCAAAAGGGCAGATAAGATGACAAAACAGCCGGTATGTAAAAAACGCCAGAGACAGAGACACAACAACTGTGACCAGAATCAACCAATGGTCGAAATCCAGATTGAACAGATTAAACGGGTTGAGGTAATGGTAAATCACAAACCCCTTTCTGCCGCCGACAATGCCGAAGAGAAATAACAGCACTACAAGAAACAATCCACCCCTTATCGTATTCGTCAGCCAAAATGGCGCCTTCCACCGCTTCATTTTACGGAGTATGCCAAGACTGTAGAACAATTCCTGCAGCGCACCGAACGGGCAAGCCCATCCACAGATAAGCTTATTGCCGATGACGGCCAATACAACAAAAAAGACCAAAGCAAGCAATTTGCTGGTCATAGACGGATACAGCCCCACCATAGACTTAAAGACTTTAACTGTTCCTTCCATTGGATTCGGGGATTTCCCCAGCACGAAACCACATACAAGCACGGCAGCAAGGAGGCATACGATATATGGGATTCGCGGATACCACAGTTTTCGCTCGGAGATATTTGCATTATCCGGCCGACCAAAGCGAGTCAGGTACACCAAACCAAACAGCACGATTGCCGCAAACAGGTAATATTTTAGTCCCGTCGAGCGATGGGAAAGGATATGTGCAGTCGCATGTTCCAGTTGTTCCTGAGATATCCCCAATTCGTTGAGTGGTTTTTTCTTCGGCGTGTCCAGTGGCAAGGCAAGCTCACGTGCCAGGCCCTTGCCGGTGACACCCAGTTTTGGGGCAATTTCCCGGATACTCATATTTACCGTGAATTGGTTTCCTGCCTGACCGGGTCTGTCAGGTTCGCCCAGCCCCTCGGAGGGGCGGGGTTCGCGTAATATGCCAAGGACGCTAATCAAAAGCGCCGCTACTACGCTCACCATAAACCACATTTTTTGTCGTGGCGATAGTTTTGCCAGATATGTATAGGCCATTGTATTGAACCTCTAATTCTATCAACCGAGATTTCTCAGGTATGACCTGCTCAGCTACACCACTGAGCGAAATATGGGCGGTTCGCGGACCGCCCATATCGATACAGACAGGCGAAATCCAAAGTCAACAATAGTTAATACGCCTACTGTGTTGACAAATCAAACGGCGAAATGTAATCGCCGTATTTAGCCTGAGCATTTTTCAGGCGTTTGCGAACTTCGGCAAAGGTGTCAAAGAGAATTTGAGGCGTGTCGGAGACCTTTTCCTTGTAAATTTTCTCAACACGGTCGAGCTTGGCGAAGTTTTCCGGTATGCGAACTGTGAACTGCTGGACATAATCGGCCTTTGCATATTCCGTATCGAGATGGTCTTTGAACAGCTTTGCCAAATCTTCGTATTTCGGTATCAAGCCGGTCGGCGTTTCGAGAGCATCGACGTCGCCATTTACGCGAAGTTCAGCCCATAAAATCCAGACTTTTTTGTCTGCCATACCGTTTAAGTATTTTCCGTTTTTGTCCCTGAGGAAATAATTGACTGAGAAAATCAATGGCGGCTCGTCAACACCGTTTGCAAAATCCAGATTGTTCCGGATGTATCGGCCGAGTGGAATTGAGAGGAAATCGAGATTCGACATTAAATTGAAGGTTCTGACGCCCTCTTTGCCGAGCGTTGCGGCGGTGGTTTCTGATTCGAGGGCGGCACCTTTTAATATGATGCCCTCAGTCCAGCTAAAGGCCTGCTCGACGGGGACCCAGGTGTCGCTATCACGTCCGCCGTAAATGATGCCGCCGATGGGCACACCTTCGGGGTCATCGAGTAACGGGTCACGATTGCTGAGGTCGGGGATGCTGAGGCAGTAACGGGCATTCCTATGCGAGGCGGTAATTTCGCTGCCTTTTGAGTCGGTTTTTCCTTTGTGCCATTTGCCGGAATGGTTGGTTCCCTCGGCTGGCAATTCGCAACCCATTCCGAGCCAATGCGGTCTGTTTTCACTATCAATCAGGACGTTGGAAAAAATGACTTCAAGCGGGCTTGTAAGTGCCTCGTAAATAATGGGGTCGTCCTTTGTGTTGACGTCGCGAATGATGCCGAATATGCCCTTTTCGACATTTACACAGCGGATTTGGGCGTTCTTTTTGCGTAAGTAAGCGATGTCATCGCCGATGATGGTTTGTCCGGGCAGCATCGACGTTGAGGTCTTTCCACAGGCGGACGGAAATGCCCCGGCGAAGTAAGTTACCCTGCCGCCTGGCCCGTGAGCACCGAGGACGAACATATGCTCGGCAAGCCACCCTTCCCTTGAAGCCTTTTGTATGGCCAAGCGCAGAGCCAGTTTTTTCAGGCCTATGGTGTTGCCGCCATACTGAGTATTGACGCTGTAAACAAGGTCTTCTTCGAGGTCGATGTAGACGCGGCGTTTGTCGATGTTTTTACTTACAGCGTTTTCAAGCTCGCCTTCGGAGTGGATGAACCTGAAGAGGGACCCCGCCTTGCGGGAACCCAAATCAGGTGAGGAGCCGATTTTTCTAAATTGCTCGTAGCCAGGCCGATAGAGAATGGTCTCGCTGTGAGCAACGTAAGGAGAATCTGTGATTTGAACGCACGGAATAGAGAAATCCGAATCGACCGGCCCAAGACAGAAAAACAAAACAAGCATTTCCCGACCGGCCATTGAGTCTTTTAAGAAAGAGCGGACTTCCTTAACGCCGGCTTCCTTTTCGACGGAATTGAGACTTGCACCGAGGTCGGAACCGGGTGGCAGCAAGTATTTTGTTTTGGCTTTGTCACGGGCCTGGTCGTGGTATCCATCGAAGTGACAGGTATGGCCGGGGATATTTAGTGCTCTTTCCTCGCCGTTTCTTATCGCCAGCTCACGAATGTAAGCTCTGTCTTGCTCTGAATCGGTGCAGACAAAGACCGAGGCGGGTCCAGCAAGCTCAATCGCATCGGCGACGAACTCGTGCATCTTCGGGTTACTCAGAGCGATGAGCCTGTCGTAAATTTCCGTTGTTAGCTTTTCT
>JAUWBI010000026.1 GCA_030601745.1 Phycisphaerae bacterium | reverse complement strand
TTGCTGGACATCAGGGGAACAGGGAGTATAGCGTATAGCGTGTAGCGGATAGGGATGCTTGATGCTCGTTAGTGAGGAGTGAGCTAAAGTGAACTAAAGTGCCTAAAGTGAGCTAAAGTTGGATTCTCGATGCTGGATGCTCGTTAGTGAGAAGTGAGCTAAAGTGAACTAAAGTGCCTAAAGTGAACTAAAGTTGGATGCTGGATGCGAGACGACGGAGGACAGAGGACGGAAGACAGAAGACGGAGGGCGGATAGAAGATAAGCACTAAATCCGAAGCTCTCAACAAATCCAAACCTCAAATGACAAAACAGGCTCGTACGAGCAGATCTGGTAACGTCTGAGCGGGCGAGGGTGAATGGGAAGGTGAGGCTGTTCAAGGTAGTTGCTTAAATGAGGTTTACCGGGCAGAGAACGCAACCTATATGCAACTGGTTTGTCGAATTGCCCAAAATTAAGTGATAATCCAAGGATTAAAACGGTTGAGTACACCGTTTCCTAAGTCAAATCACTGTATAAAGAGAAAAGAAACTATCTATTTATTTGTCCTTTTTTTCTTGACAGATTAAAGCGTATTTGTGTTTTATGAGGGTACAACAACGGCTGGGGTTTATCTGAAATGACGAGAAGTTCGGGATGTTATGCGGAAACTATATATACATAGTTAGTCAAAGGAGATCTCATGGTTAAATTTCGTAAACTCATTCATTTAATATTTATTAGCCTTCTGTTACTGTCGTATGGCTGCTCTAAGAAGGAGGAGGGAGATAGATTAACAATTACTAAGTTCAGTCCCGATCTTCCAGCATCGATTGCGATTGGCGAAAAACTAATAGTGACTGTCGAGTACAATATCAATTCGGTTAAGTATGCACAAATATTTGTTCGTCCTTTAACAAACGGTAAAGGAACACCTGGCTACCGTGCACATGGTTGTCGTCCCATTGAAGAAGGCAAAGGAGTAATTGAAGGCTACTTCTTTTTTGATGAACCCGCAATAGTTGACGAAGTCCGTGTAAAAATGGTGAATGCTAAAGACCAATCACATATATGTACTTCAATATCTAAGGAGATTTCTGCTCAGTGGCTTATTAATCCTTAGGTTAAATCCAGAAATGGGAAAATCGTACTTATGGACTTTGGGCAAAGGGGTGTTATACTGACACTCGGAGAGGTAAGGAGTTTTATACGGAAACCATATAAACATTGTTAGGCGCACAATCGCATACTCAAATTGGAGGCAAAACAATGACTCGAAACACTTGGCCACGAAACCAAAGCACTGGTCCAGGTGGTGGCCTATCTACTGGCCCTGGAGGTGGCATTTCGACTGGACCAGGCGGGGGAGCTCTACTGGTCCGGGCGGAGGACTTTCCACTGGTCCAGGTGGGGGGTTATCCACGGGACCAGGCGGTGGACTATCAACGGGGCCTGGCGGGGGATTATCTACTGGACCTGGTGGTGGTCTTTCTACTGGACCTGGTGGCGGTCTTTCTACAGGGCCTGGTGGTGGTCTTTCAACTGGTCCGGGAGGTGGAATGTCGACCGGTCCAACCTCGTATAGGAGTAACATTCCACCTTGGCCAGTCTTCATTGAAGAACTGGAAAAGACAGGATTGCATGAATATGCCGACCTCATCAAAGCCCACTTGCCATAGGGCAGATACGCCTAACAAGGCGCTGCACTCGGACAAATTTTCCGCTGCGCTCCAAATTTGCCGGTGAGCGCGGCGTTAGGCGCGGTTCAACGGAATTCAATAGAATACACGGAGTTCCCTGCTGATTAGGGGGGAAAAGCACACTTTACCAGAACAGTATGAATTGGCCTTGGCTCTGAGTGACGCTCGTTTCCGAGATGGGTAGAGAGTTCCAGCATCGAATTTTGCAGCAAATACGCAACTCAAACGCAACCAGAATCTGTGAGAATTTAATAACTACGTTACAAACACCAACTTACATAACGATAAAAACGGTTAGAAAGACCGTTGCCTAAGTCCAATCCCTGTATTAAAATATATTCTTGCGACCAAAAGTAATTTCATGAATTGTTAACAGTGAACCGTTAACTTTAAATCGTAAGGTTCACATTGCACACAATTAATACTTCATACTTTTTCCGGTACGACGAATGGGGTGCGATAGTCTCTGGTCCGCAGTTGATTAGCCCGGTCGCTGAACTCGCCGACAAACTTCTCCTGCCTGGGGTCCATTTTGAGCCACGGACCGAGAGTGGCGGGGTGTTTTTCCAGGTCGATCTCGTACGCCGCCAAATGAGCGCCGAAGCGCTCGTAAGCATCCGTAAAGTTCTTGTCCGCGCGGACGATCTCGCGGATCCGGCCGCTGGGAGTCTCCTTACCGATGCGATAGGAGATGTTGCCCATGTGAACCAGGCACGCCGAGAGATGGCCGCTGAGGGCGTCCTCCTGCAGGTCGCTGGACTTGCGGCTGCGGACCGCCTTAAAGAAGTTGGTAAATGAATCCTGGTTGGTCGGCTCGAATTGCTTGATCAATTTGTCCTTGTTATCGTAAGCTCGGTTGCCGACGATGTATCCATGCTCGCAGTGGACGACTATGCCGCTGGCAATTCCCTTGTATCGCTCCCTGGTCGGTAAGCCGCGGACCTCGTAAATCACGGGCGCCGGCTGGTAGTCGTAGTACGTGATCATCGTGTTCGGCGTCTGGCCGTCATCTTCGTATCCAAAGCGGCCACCGACAGCCAGCACGCGCTCCGGCAGCGTCTCCTGTCCGAGCGCCCATCGGCAGGCATCCAAATTGTGGATGCCCAGGTTGCCGAGGTCGCCGTCGCCGTAAGGCCAGATCCAGTGCCAGTCGTAGTGGAGATATTCGCGCATTACGGGTAAGATCGGGGCCGGACCGGACCACAGGTCGTAGTCCAACGTCTTCGGGATTGATTGCGGACGGCTTACCTTGCCGATGCTGTTACGCCTCCGGTACGTGGTTCCGCGCACGTACAGGATCTTGCCCAGGTTTCCCTGGCGGGCGTAGGCAAAAGCTTCGCCGACACCCGATCTGCCGCGGGAGCCGTGAGTCGCCGACACGATGCGATTGTATTTGCGTGCCGCTTCCGCCGCTTTGCGACCCTCGAAGATGTTGTGCGAAAAGGGCTTCTGGACAAAAGCGTCCTTGCCGGCCTGACAGGCCCAAATCGCCACCAGCACATGCCAGTGGTTGGGGGTGCCGACGACGACGGCGTCGATGTCTTTGTTGTCCAAGAGCTTGCGAACATCGACGTACCCTTCACATGTTTCGTGGCGGTCCTTGAATTCCCGGACCTCCGGGTCGAGGTGGGCCCGTTCCGGATCACAGAGGGCGACGATGCGCACGCCTGGGACTCTTCTGATCCCGGGCATCATCTTCTTGCCAATGCCGCCGACCTTTACGCTCGAGCCCACGCCCACCATAGCGACGCGAATATCGTCATTCGCGCCCAGCACGCGTGAAAAGGGCGTAAACACACCCACTCCCGCCGCCAAAGAACCCTTCAAAAAATCTCGTCGTTTTATTTTTTTCATAATTCCTTATGGAGTAAATACCATGATGTAAATCTGGGAAACCTTACTTAATTTCTCCCTTTCATTGAGGTTCTTTCGTATCTCGCATAGGGCTCTCCAGACAGATGCTTCAATCCTTCGACCGCCCCTTCGGCTCTGCTCCCCCCTTCGCTAAAGCTACGGAGGGCAGGCAGGGCTTCGGCTAATTCAGGACGGAATCCGTAAGGTTTAGATTATCACATTTTAGTCTGTTTGTCATGAAGAAATAATGGTGGGGCGAGCCCCACCCTAATTACATGACAAAGGCTGTTTGTCACAGATTTTCCGGGAAAATAGGAAATAAGAGCATAAGGGTATAAGGTAGATATTGAGGCTTTGGGATTTTCTCTTTTCGTCCGAACCCCGAAGCAAGCTACTGCTCTGTTGTACATAATCTGAGTAGTTGTCATTCCGCACTTGATGCGGAATCCACTTTTTCGATTTTGGATTCCTGCTTTCGCAGGAATGACAAGCCATCATTTGATCTGTAACTGAACACTACCCATTAGCCGTAAGAGCCGGTTTTTCAGGAAACCGAACCCAGTTTATGTCCCGGGCCGATGGTATATAGTCGCTTCTCCGGCTCGGTGTTGGTATGGGAGGAAACAACCCTGCCGACAAAGATTATATGGTCGCCGGCGACCGTTTCTGATTCGAGTGTGCATTCGAAATTGGCAACAGCATCGGTAAGCAGCACCGAATCAATGGCTTTGGCCGGCTCGGTTTTGCAATCGAATTCGGCGAATTTATCGACGTCCCTGCCAGACCTTGAGCCGAAGAAAAGTGCTGCATCAGCCATCTCTGACGAAGGAAACGCAATGGTAAAGCATTTTGAGTGCCTGATGGTCTCGATTGAGTAATGCCTGCTTGCGACGGCTATTGCCATCATTGGCGGGCTCCCCGATACAATCATCGTCCAGCCGAGCGTAACAGGATTGGCGCGGCCGGCCTTGTCTTTGGCGATGGCTATTACCACCTGCTCCGGGTACTTGGTTTTGATGGCATCCTGATATTCAACTTGTTTTTGCATTGCTATTCTCCGTAATTGTCTTTAGTATTTACCGTAAAGAAATTGCTGCTAAAATTATACATTCGAGATTAATTTTAACAAGGAGAAACGCATGGACACAATCGGCTTTGTCGGCAGTGGAAATATGGCTGAAGCTATGATAAACGGTGTTCTGAAAGCCAATGTTTACAGGCCCGGTAAGGTTTTTGCCAGTGACATCCGGCCTGAAAGACTTGAATACCTGCGGGAGCACTATGGTGTAAGGACGGCCGAGAATAACGCGGAGCTGGCATCGAAAGCAGACATTCTGGTTTTGAGCGTTAAGCCCCAGAATATGACGGATGCCCTTCAGAGTATAAAAGGCGCTGTCAAGGAAGACGCCCTTGTGGTATCCATTGCGGCGGGGATAAAAGTCGCTAACATTGCCTCCGTCCTCGGCGATATCGCAATTGTTCGTGTTATGCCGAACATGCCGGCCTGGGTTGATGAGGGTGCCAGCGTGTTATTCGCCAATGAGAAAGCAAAAACAAGAGTGGAAATAGCACGGTTGATTTTCCTCTCGGTGGGTGAAGCCATTGTGATTGAGGATGAAGGTCTGCTGGATGCGATTACGGCGGTAAGCGGGACGGGACCTGCTTACTTTTTCCTTTTGATGGAGGAGATGATAAGAACTGGTATCGAACTTGGTCTGCCAGAAGATGTGGCGAGGGATCTGGTGCTGCAGACGAGCAAGGGTGCCGCGCTGCTCGCAGAGAAGGCAGCAGGGGAAGGTGAGAGCCCAGCACAGCTTGTTAAACGGGTTGCCACTCCGGGCGGCACAACGGAAGCGGCCTTTAAGGTTTTTACCGATGGCGGATTCGGCCCACTGATAGCAGAAGCTATCAAAAAAGCCTGCAACAGAAGCCAGCAGCTCTCGAAGTAATAAAGCTATTGCTTAACTCGAATATTTTACGCCCCGGATTTGTAGTTATTCGATGATAATTGCCTCCGCAGGACATTCGTCGGCGGCCTGCTGAACAGCGTCCTCGTGCTCGGCAGGAACATCCTCGGCGGCAACCTGGGCTATATCCTCACCCATCTCAAAAACATCAGGGCAGGCATCAACACATAGTGCACAGGCAGTGCAGGTATCTTCGATTCTGACTTTCATAATAAATCCCCTTGGAAATTGACCATTTATTATTGATTCTTTAACAGTTTTTCCTTATTATCCGGCAGGACATTAAAAATAGTTAGTCGAAAATAGTCAATAGAAAATAATAAATTGCAATGGCTTATACCGTATTGGCAAGAAAATACAGGTCGCAGACGTTCGATGACGTCATCGGGCAGGACCCCATCGCCCGGACGCTCAAAAACGCTATAAAGACCGGCAGGGTCGCACACGCCTATCTGCTTGCCGGCACCCGCGGCGTCGGTAAAACCACTATGGCACGCGTGCTGGCAAAATCCCTCAATTGCCTTGCCTTCGATGCCCCCACCACAGAGCCGTGCTGCAAGTGCGACAGTTGTGTTGCGGTCAATCTCGGCGAAGATATCGATGTTATCGAGATTGACGGCGCGACGAACAACGGCGTTGAGCAGGTTCGCGAATTGCGGCAGAACGCAATTTATCGGCCTGCACGCTGCAGATTTAAAATCTATATTATTGACGAAGTCCACATGCTCACCGTCCCGGCCTTTAATGCACTCTTAAAAATACTGGAAGAGCCACCCAGTCACGTCAAATTTATTTTCGCGACCACCGAGCCGAACAAGGTCATCGCGACAATTCAGTCCAGGTGCCAGAGATTCGATTTCAGCAATATAAGTGCAACCAAAATCGCCGGCCAGCTCAAATTCATACTCGAACAGGAAAAAATAAAATACGAAGATGATTTGATTTTGCCGTTAGCGAAAATGGCAAACGGCTCGATGAGAGATGGCTTGAGTCTGTTAGATAGATTAATAAGCACCGGCGCAGAACCGCTGACCGCTGAGCTGCTCGAGGAGTTTCTGGGCAGCCCAAACAGCGAAAAAATCTATAATCTCATCGGTGAAATCGGCGACAGCAGCGCAGCAGGAACCTTTGCCGCAATAGAGGATTTAATCAGCACCGGCCTGAGCGAGGTCCAGGTCGTTGATTCACTTATCGATTATATGCGCGATTTAATGGTGGTAAAATCCGCAGGGGCCGAAAGCGAGCTTTTGATTTTGACCGCCGAGCAGCGAAAGCGCACCGGCCGGTTAGCCGAAAAATTCGATACCGCCGCACTTATTTACAACATAACCGCACTTGAAAAACTGCGATGGTCAATCAAAAACAGTGACACGCCGAGGGCACTTTTAGAAGCTCTATTATTGAGATTTACCTTGAGCGAACATTTTCTGAATGTTGATGAGCTTCTCTCACAGTCGCAGGCCGGGCCGGTTAAAAAAAAACGACCGACAAGCGTAAAGAGTGAAGCGAGCAGCAAGGGGCAAGGGACTAAAGAAGACAGAGGACAGAAGACAGAGGACAGAAGTCAGGCAACAAGCATCGAGCAACAAGCATCGAGCCCCGTTAGAAATCTTCCAATGGGAACAGGTAATGCGACGCAAAAAGAAAAAAAATCTAACGGGACGAGCGACGAGCGACGGGGTAAAACCCGGAGCCAGAGGAAAAACGAGCTAATCAACGACCCCGCCGTAAAAACCGTCCTCCTTGGCCTCGACGCCACCATTACCGGAATCGAAGAAAACCAATAAACGCAAAAAGGGAAAAATGGCCAACCGTAAAAGATTAATTCCCATATTGATGATTTTATTTGTACCCGTAATGATCACTGGGTGCAAATATGCAACATCAGACCTTGAAGGCGCGTTAAGGAAAGGAAATCTCGACGAGGTCAAGTCTATATTGGTAAACAAGCCGAAACTGGTCAACGCCAGAGGTAGATTACGCAGGACCCCTTTGTATTGGGCTGCTTTACGAGGCCACAAGGAAATAATTGAGTTCTTGATTTCCAAAGGGGCAGACGTCAACGCAAAAGATAATTACGGCTATACTCCATTGCATAATGCCGCTACCGTGGGACACAAGGAAATAGCCGAGTTTCTGATTGCCAAAGGAGCAGAGGTGAACGCTAAAACTAATCCTTTGTCCCGTGTCACCAAGATAGCATCCGTGCGCATAAAGGTAAAAGGGGAATATAAGAATTGGAGAGATGACCCCGGCAACCCTCTGAGCCGGTATCCGCTGTGTGGTACCCCTCTGCACGATGCAGCTTACAATGGACACAACGATGTGGTTGAGCTTCTAATTGCCAACGGCGCTGAGGTGAATGGTAAGAATCCATTGGGCGTCGTTCCTCTCCATAGTGCGGCTTCTCAGGACCAAACCGAAACGGTCAAGTTGCTTGTCGCCAATGGAGCGGATATAAACGTCAAGAATAGTTCCGGGTATACTCCGCTCGCCTTAGTAGCTTGTCGGGCCCACGAGAAAGTGGTCAAGGTGCTGCTCGCCAATGGAGCGGATGTGAGCACCACAGATAACTACGGCAGGACCCCGTTATACCGGGCAGCAGGCTGGTACGGTAATAAGGAAATAGCTGAAATGCTGATTGCCAACGGAGCAAAAGTGAACGTCATGGACAACCACAACCAAACTCCTCTGTACTGGGCGGCCAGAGCGGTACACAAAGATATAGTCAAAGTTCTGGTGGCAAATGGAGCTGAGGTCAACGTCAAAGACGATTATTTCGGCCGAACCCCCCTGCACTGTGCAGTTATGGATAGCCGCAAACTGGCAACCGATTCTGACCGCAGCCAAATAGCCGCTATCCTACTTGCAAAAGGGGCGGATGTGAACCCCAAAGATAATGAAGGCAATACTCCTTTGCACTTCGCTACTCAGCAGGGCCATACGAAAACCATAGAGATTCTCATTGCTAACGGAGCTGATGTGGAGGCCAAAGATGATAATGGAAGGACTGCTCTGCATATAGCAGAGAAGAGGGCAAGCAAAGGGCAATACCGGCATCTTCAGCACAAGGAGATATTCTTCCTTCTCCTCAAGCACAGCAAGCTTAAACCCACAGCGGTAAAAAAGCTGCAACCGGTCAAAGTCGAATTGCGTGACAAAAATACTTCTTTGCTCAATGCTGCCAGAAAAGACCAGAAGTACGTAGTTGAGTTTCTGATTGACAATGGAGCCGATGTGAACGCAAGAAATAAACACGGCAGGACTGCTCTGCACGTAGCCGCCCAACATGGACACAAAGAAGTCGCCGATTTGCTCCGCAAGCACGGAGCGGTCGATAACAATTGATTATTTTATTACTATATACGAAATGATATATACGAGACACGAACCATGAGCGGCGTTTATACTGAGACACTGAACAGGTTAATCGAGGAGTTTGGGAAGCTGCCAGGGGTGGGGCCTAAGACGGCGGAACGGCTGGCTTTTCATATCCTAAAAGCTGAGTCGGCTGAAGCTATGGCGCTTGCCGATGCAATCCGTGATGTGAAAAACAAGATCAAACGCTGCAAAATCTGCTACAATCTTGCCGAACAGCCGGTCTGCCAAATCTGCTCCGACCAGCGGCGGGATAAAACGCTAATCTGTGTCGTCGAACAGCCAAAGGACGTCGTAAGTCTTGAAAAAACCGGGGCCTGTAAGTGGCTCTATCACGTCCTCGGCGGCCATATTGCACCGCTTGAGGGAATTGAGCCCAGCGATTTGACCATTGACAAACTCGTCGAGCGCGTCCGCGAAGGTGATGTGAAAGAAGTCATAATGGCAACCAATCCCAATATGGCCGGCGACGGCACAGCACTTTACATAAGCTCGCTGCTCAGAACCACCGGCGTCAAAATTACCCGCCTGGCACGGGGACTTCCCGCCGGCAGCACTATTGAATATGCAAGCGGCAAAATACTCACCGATGCGATAATCGGCAGGCAAGAATTAGAGTAGTTTTCACCACTTAACATCAGCTCATTTGCACAGGATTTCTGCGCCTTTGCCCTGTGCGATAAGTGACGTGTACGAGTCGAGTTCCTGCTGGACAGCCGGGTCGGCCAGGTCGATTGACTTCTGACGCTCGGCGGAGAGGTAGCCGGCCTGGACGAGCCTGGTGATTTCAAGGCCGTACTCCCAGTTGAGAAAGGCGTCCTTGCCTGCGAGAAATGCCCCGCGCGCATCCTCAAGCTCATCGACGTAACCGTAGAGGTCGGGCTCATTCGGCTGGACGGCGAGCAGGCCTCGCGAGGCGGTCGCCTTCTCCAGAGCCGTTTCAGCATCAGCCACGGCCTCGGCGGCAACATCGGCGATGAAGACCTCAAGCGGCGACTTCAGCGAGTTGACCTCGAAGGCATAGCCCGGCCCAAGCCCATCCATTAGCAGACGCAGGCCCTGCTTGTCATACATCCAGGAATTTGTAAACTGGGCCTTGACGAGCTGTCCGGTATCGGGATTGCGGAACGTTACGATGCCGGTACAGAAGTCTTCAGCAGGCGTCTTGCCGTAATCGACACCCATCCGGTCGAGCAGCTCCTTGCGATACTTGGGCCGGCCCCACTTCAGCAGAGAGGTCTCGGCGTTGATGGAGACCGGTTTGAGGAAAGTAACCGGTTTGCCGATGGGGGTAAGCACGAACCAGGAAACAGCGATGCTGTGGCAGCCCATATCGGACAGCACGCCGCCGCCCTGTTGCGTCGGGTCCCAGAACCACGGCTCGTGGGGGCCTGCGTGCTCCTCAGCGCTGCGCGCCAGTGCGATGGGCCCCATAACCCTCTGCTGGGGGGCAAGCTGCGCCAGGGCATTTTTGACGGCCTTCATATGGATTTGATTCTCGAAGTAGGCCGTGGGGAGTTTGACTTCCTTAGCGAAAGCCACAAGCCGTTTCGCCTCGGCGACGGTCCGGCCGAGAGGTTTCTCGCAGATAACACCCTTCAGTGCCGCCCCGGCCTTGACGGCCTCGACAATCTGCTCGACAAGCTCGATGCGCGCAAAGTTCGGCGCAAGCACCGCTACGGCATCGCAGTTTTTGCACAGTTCCGCCACGTTGGGATACACCTTGCAGTCGCCGAGTCCGCTTGCCGTTGCGGATTTAGCCAGCTCTTCGGCGCCCTTGAGCGCATAGACACCTGCGAGGTCGGCCCCGCGTACCTGTTTCAGTGCTGTGGCGTGGAAGTTAGCAACAAAACCGGCCCCGATGAAACCCAGTTTAAGTGTTTCCATCGTAACTTCGCTCCTTTTTTTATCGAAATCAAATTTATGTGTTCAAATACTGCGGCCAAATTACTTTTTGCCCCGGAGGTAATCAAGAAAATTTCCCTTTTCGTGTATTTTTTATCGCCTCGCGTTTCCTGTCAGGTTATCACGCTGGCTGCGACGAGAGTGCCGCGGACAACTCTTCCCCTGATGCCGTTATGGCAGAGTCCGGGCCGGTTATGTCTGGAAAATTATGGAAAAAAGTTGTAACATACTCAAACTGACTGTTTTTTGTTGTCATTCCTTCGCTGCGCTCGATGACAGGGCTGAGCCGAAGGCGAAGCATCTGGCCTTAACAGGAGAAAATGGCATTACATCGTGGGCCAGATTCTTCGCTTCACTCCGTTGCGCTCAGAATGACAAACTACTATATGTACTTCTAAATAAAAGAATTACAACTATTGATGCCATCGAATTGGCCAGTTTGAGTAACATAATGAGCGATATGAATGAATGCTTTACTAAACCGTTGTTGCGGATTGGCATTATTTTTCACCTGATATAATGTTAAAGGAGGTTGATAGACTATGTCCGGGAAAGGAAGAGTCAAAGTTGGAGTCATCGGGTCGCAGTTTGCAGCGGATATCCACGCTGAGGCGTTTCGGCTCATGCCCGATGAGGCGGAGGTCGTCGCCGTCGCCTCACCGACGCCGGGCCACGCTGAGAAACTGGCGAAGAAGCACGACATCCCACGCGTCTTCACAGACTACAAGCAAATGCTCGCTGAAGACGATATTGAAATGGTAACAATCGCGGCGCCGAACTACCTGCACGCCCGGATGACCATCGACGCAGCCAACGCCGGCAAACACGTGGTATGTGAAAAGCCCCTGTGTATGACGCTGGAAGAAGCGGACCTGATGATTGAAACATGCAAGCGCAAAGGCGTGCTTCTGATGTATGCTGAGGAGCTGTTCTTTGCGCCCAAGTACGTCAGGGCCAAGCAGATGGCCGATGACGGCGCCTTCGGCAAGGTGTATATGGTCAAACAAAGCGAGAAACACTTCGGCCCGCACGCATCGTGGTTCTGGGACGTCGAGCAGTCCGGCGGCGGCGTGTTTACGGATATGGGCTGTCACGGCATCGCCTTTTGCTACTGGTTCCTGGACAGGCCGCAGATTAAAAGCGTGTACTGCCAGATGGCCACGCACGTCCACGGTAACAAAACCAGAGGCGAGGACAACTCCATCTGTATCCTCGAATTCGCTGACGGGGCAGTTGGGGTCGTGGAGAACAGTTGGGCCCGCCGAGGTGGTATGGACGACCGCATCGAGGTTTACGGCCAAGGCGGTGTTACTTACGCTAATCTGCTTATGGGCAATGCTCTGCCCACGTACAGCGAATACGGCTATGGTTATGCCGTTGAGAAAGCACCCGCGACAAAAGGCTGGACATATCCTGTTTTCGAAGAGCTGTGGAATTACGGGTTTCCGCAGGAAATGCACCATTTTGCCCGGTGCGTGCGCGGCAAGGAGGAGCCGCAGGCCACCGGCGAAGATGGCCGCATTGTGCAGGAAGTGCTCTACGCCGGTTACCAGTCAGCGGGGACCGGTCGCAAGGTCGATTTGCCGTTTCGACCTGAAGGTGTCAAAATCCCCATCGAGTTATGGCTCAACAGAAACTCACAAGCGTAAAACATCGGACCCATTTGGAGGAACGCCGCCTGCAACGAACTTCCGAAAGTTTAATCGGACAGGAGTGTCTTTATTTATAAAATTTTTGAATTGCCCGCCAAATATTGACGAAATCCTTTTGCGCAGTATAATATGGTAGAAAAAAAATAAGAGTCGGAAAACAGAAGTCAGGAGACGGAATAAAAGGTTTTTTCAGGTGTCCTTATGAAGCTGGAGATGAGAGGACAGATGCGGATGGAGCAGAGAATGAAGCTCGCTCCGCATATGATTCAATCAATGGAGATTCTCCAGCTTCCAATCCTCGCCCTTCAGGAAAGAATAGAGCAGGAGCTAAATTCCAATCCCGTTCTGGAAATGGAAGAGCCCTCGAATCCCGAAGATACCGAGCCCGTTGGCGAGCAGTCTGACGATGATATAAACGAAAAAGATTTGGTTGTTAACCCGGACGGCAAAAGGACAGAGGCCTTCGAACGCCTTGATAGTCTTGACGATGATTACAAAGACTATATGAGCCGGGCCGGTTCTTTCCGGCTGCGCCGTCAAAGTGACGAGCCTGACAGAAAGCTTGAAGCGATAAAAAACACTGTTGCACCGCCTCAGTCGCTGCACGACCACCTGACAGAGCAGTGGGGGTTGGTCGAAGCTGAGAAGCCGGTGAAAAAAGCCGGCAATATGATTATAGATTATATCGACGAGAGAGGGTATCTCTCCGTAAGATTGGAGCAGCTGCACAACAAAGACAGGGCCGATTTCACCATCGATGATTTAAAAGAGGCGCTGGAGCTTGTACAAAAATTAGAACCCACCGGCGTCGGGGCACGCGACCTGAAGGAATGCCTGCTCATCCAGATGGCCCAGAACAGCGAAGATATGAGCTTTGAAGCCCGCCTGATTGCCGAGCATATGGATGAACTGCTTGAAAATCGTCTGCCCGATATCGCCAGGAAGATGAACTGCAGCATCGAGGCAATCAATCGGGCCATTGAGCGTATGAGCAAGCTTGACACTTCCCCTGGTCTGCAAATCGGCAGAGACCGAAACCATCCTATTACTGCCGACGTAATAGTGCAGTCATCGAATGATTCAGAGGACTATTCTGTACAATTGGCCGATTCTAATTTGCCGGCCTTGAGAGTAAATAACTACTATGCAAAAATGGCCAAAGGTGCCGGCGTCAGTGAAAAAACAAAAAAGTTTTTGCAAAATAATATTCGCTCTGCTCGATGGATTATAGACGCCATAGAGCAGCGAAAGAATACGCTGCTTAAAGTTGCAAGGTCGGTGGTTGAGCATCAGAAGGAGTTTTTCGATAAGGGGCAGCTTTATCTTAAGCCGCTTCCGATGGCAAAGGTTGCCGAGGATGTCGGCGTACATCTCGCTACCGTTTCCAGGGCCGTTGCGGGCAAATACGTCCAGTGCTCCTGGGGGATACTGCCGCTGCGAAAATTTTTCAGCGGCGGCACCGAAGATGTCAACGGCCAGAAACATAGTTGGGAGGCCATAAGGGTCAAACTACAACAGATTATTGATGCGGAGGACAAAACCAAGCCCTTGAGTGACGACCAGATACGCAAGAAATTAGCCGAGGCCGGCATCAAAAAACTCGCCAGACGCACCGTTGCAAAGTACCGCAAGCTCTTAAACATCCCCGCTGCAAGGTTTAGAAAAAAGTACTGAACTCGTATCCCGTGGCTCGTCGCTCATGCCTCGAATTGAAATTCATCCCCCTTCGTGGATATATTATTCAGGTGCCAGCCCCATCAAGTTCTCCCAGTATTTCTGAAACTGGCGCCGACCTGTTTTTGTAATCCTGTAAGATGTGTGCGGTATTTTGCCTCGAAATTCCTTTTTGACCTCTATGAAGCCGGCCGCCTCCAGCTTATTTATATGGGTCGCAAGGTTGCCTTTCGTCACACCCAGCGTTGTCAGCAGAAAATTAAAATCAACTTCTTTAGCTGAGGTTAGAATCTTCAGAATCGCCAGCCGAACCGGCTCATGTACAACCCGGTTGATACTGTTATGAATCTGATTTATTTGTGTCTTGCTCACCGAACGGCCTCATTTCTTTAAGCTTACGCAAAATTCTGCGATTATATAGATGACTTACCAGTGCCGCAATCAACACCCCACTAACAAAATAAATCATCAACGGTACAAAAAATGAGCATAACCACCCCTTCTCGGCAAAAGGGCTAAGTGTACCCGATGCTGTCAGGATTCCTACCGCGAACATTAATATAGAAAATACAATTCCTGAAATCTTATTTTTCTCCTTGCCACTTACGTAAAGTACGAAAACTGCCAAAATCACTAATACAAGAGTCAGAGCCCAGCGAACCGGCATAATATCAAACGCACTCAGCAATGTTGCTCCGCAACCCGTTATCAAGTATGCACCCCATGCCCATACAGGGACTTTTTCTCTCTCCAATTTTATTTCCCCATCCTTCCGATAGAAACTATACTCGTACTTAGGTACCAGCTTAAATGCCAGCCAAGTAGATGAGCAAACTACCCAGAGGGTTACTAAAACCAGAACTGTGCAAGTCCACCAGGTAACTTTAAACGAAACTAACTCTATTGCCCCGATAGTCAAAAGTGCATTTATAATTAACAGCGTTATCGGCGGCAAAAGCCCTAATGACCGGCTCTGTGCATAACGGTCCACCAGCCGACCCAGCCGGCTCAACTTCTCCACTTCTGCTTTACGTTTTTCAATATCATCTGACATTTCTGTTATCTCCCAAAAACCAGTTTTTGATACAAACCAATGATACATCATACTCTCATCCCTGTCAAACAAAAAAACAGAATTTTTTCAAAAAATACTTGATTTTATTTGAACCTTATATTATTATGTGAGTATATAATCATATAGTCATTTAGTTGGAGATGTGCGATGTTAACCAAGAAAAAGCAGTTATTATTTGAAAAACAGGCGGAAATCGCCAAGGCGATAGCCCATCCGTTGCGAATTGCGATTGTGGATTTTCTAAAAGACGGCCAGCAATGCGTCTGCGATATAGCCGAGTACGTCGGCTCTGAAAGGTCGAACGTTTCGCGGCATCTTTCGGTAATGGTTAATGCCGGCGTGCTGGAGTATCGCAAAGAAGGCCTCAAGGTCATCTACCGGCTCAGGACACCCTGCATTCTCGATTTCTTCGCCTGCGTAACTGGTGTCTTGAAGCAGCAGGCCAAAGATAACCAAAAGCTGCTCGCCGCTCTGTAGTTTGGGAGTTTCGCTGTGAACTGGAAAACGGAATGGAAGATATTTGCTGCCCTCGTCACCATCTTTCTTGTGGCTTACGCTCTGCCGTTGGGCAACCCGAAAATTCAAGAGGCGATTCAGGAAGCGTTTCGACTGCTGCAGTGGTATGCCCGTAATCATACTTTAGCCTGCGTCGTGCCTGCACTGTTCATCGCTGGAGCCATCATTACGTTTTTATCTAAAGCCTCAGTAATGCGGTATCTGGGACCAAATGCCAACCCTGTCCTGGCATACGCCGTGGCGTCGGTGTCGGGCTGCGTTCTGGCGGTTTGCTCGTGCAGCGTCCTGCCTATGTTTGCCGGCATCTATCAGCTTGGCGCAGGCCTCGGGCCGGCCTCGGCCTTCCTGTACTCAGGCCCTGCCATAAACGTGCTTGCCATTTTCTTGAGCGCCCGTGTCCTGGGCTTATCCATCGGTGTCGCACGGGCTGTCGGCGCTATAGTTTTTGCAGTGGTCATCGGCCTGCTGATGGCGACAGTGTTTCGCAAAGGCGAGCGGGCAAAGGTCGAAGCTGCCCTCCAGATGCCCGAGCTCGAAAAGCCCCGTCGCCACATTGGCAAGACGGCTCTCTACCTCGCCTGTATGATTTTGTTTCTTGTGTTCAGCGACTGGTTCAACCCCGGCAATGTTGTCGTGAAAACAACTGACGGCCGAGAATTCAAGGCCGTCGTCATTCATGAGACAAAGGATACCGTTCGTTTTCAACTCGAGCAAAACCTCGGCTCGGAAAAGTCAGGCGATAAGATAATGTTACCTAAAACCGAGATTGCCGAGATGCAGGAGCGGAAGACGTGGGTACTTACCGTCTATCACGTCCGCTGGTATCTGGCGGGACTGATGGCGCTGGCGGTTGTCATTATGGCCTGGCGATGGTTCGAGAGGGATGAAATTCGCGAATGGATGCACAACACATGGCAGTTCACCAAGCTGCTCGTGCCGCTGCTGTATGGCGGGGTGTTCGTCGTCGGCTTCGTGAGCGTTTTGCTGCCCGAAAAGCAAGTCGCACAGTGGGTAGGCGACAACAGTCTGCGAAGCAACCTCGCAGCCAGCGTCATTGGTACTTTCTGGTATTTCGCCACGCTGACCGAGATTCCCATCACGCAGGCCCTGATGAAGCTCGGAATGCACAATGGGCCGGTATTGGCACTGCTGCTGGCAGGACCCGCCCTGTCGCTGCCGAACATCCTTGTCATCAGGAAGGTAATGGGAAATCGCAAGACGCTCGTTTTTATCATACTCGTAGTCGTTATGTCCACAGTCGTTGGGATACTATTCGGGGCCGTCTCGAAGTAAATTACGAGAATAAGAAGTTTTGTACACTGTACACTATAAAGCTCGGCAAAAAATTAACAATGTGTAGGAGAAAAAGAATGGCACAGAAATTAAGTCGAAGGAAGCTCATCGGAGCTGTGGGCGCAGCGGTTGCAATCGATGTTGCAGCCAACACGGTCTATGCCGGCCCGCGACAAAAACCCGGTAAGGTCCGGATTATTGGTATCGCCTGTAGTCCACGCAAGGGTAAGACCACAGCGGCTTCTCTGCAGGTCTGTCTGCAGGCCGCAGCCCAGGTCGATCGCAGAATTGAGGTCGAGCTTATCGAACTGGCCGGAATGAAAATCGATGGCTCGCTGGCCGCCGGATTGCCGCCGGCACCGGGGCAGCAAGATGATTTTCAAAAGCTCGTCCCGAAACTCAGCGACCCGAAAGTAAAGGGTATCATCATAGGTACCCCGGTTTACTTCGCCAACATGACATCGCTTTGCAAGGCATTTCTCGACCGGTGCATTGCCTTTCGGAAAAACAACTTCGCACTTAGCAACAAGGTTGCAGGGGTGCTCGCGGTGGGTGGCGCCCGTAATGGCGGACAAGAGCTGACTATTCAATCGGTCCAGGCGGCCTTGCTTTGCCAGGAGATGGTCATCGTAGGCGACGCAAAACCAGGCGCACGTATCGGGGCGACTGTATGGAATGACGGCAAGGGAGACGTAACCAGAGACGAGTTTGGTATGACAACCGCCAGGAATCTCGGCAGTCGAGTCGCTGAGACTGCTCTGCAATTGGCCGGCCTCGCTTAAAACGGATATGGCAAAAGCCAACGGCAAAATATGGCCTGGCAAGGGTTTCGAATCGCTATCGACAGGGCTGGATGACCTCTGGAACACTCTTAAAGGAAAGGTGAAAAATGAAGAAATTACAAATTCTCGGACCAGGATGTCCTAAATGCAAAAAGCTGGCGGAAAACGCAGAAACGGCAGCAAAGGATTTGGGCATCGAATACACACTGGAGAAGGTAACGGACATAAATGACATTATGAAATTCGGCGTGATGATGACGCCGGCCCTCGCTGTCGACGGCCAGGTAAAGGTCGTCGGCAAAGTTGCCAGCTCAGATGAAATCAAGCCAATGCTCGCGTAGTCCAGGCTGTTTTAACAAGAACACAGAAATTGAAAGGTTCGGTCAAATATGAGTAAGCTGGTAAAAATCACTATTGTGGCAGTGTTGGTGCTCGCTGTCTGCATCGTAATTATTCTAAAGCAAAGGATGTCCCCAGCCTTGGTCACGCAAGACGATGTTCACACCAAAGCAATCCCGCGACTGGTTGACGTCGGTGCCAAAAAATGCATACCCTGCAAGCTGATGGCGCCAATTCTCGAAGAGCTCAAGACGGAATATACCGGCAGACTTCAAGTGGATTTCCTTGATGTCTCCATAAATCCCGACTTCGCAGAACAGTACGGGGTTACAATTATCCCCACACAGATATTCTTCGACGCTTCCGGCAAAGAGCTTTTCCGGCACGAGGGCTTTATGTCCAGGGAAGATATCCTCAATAAATGGAATGAGCTTGGCGTCGAACTTGAAAAAACAAGATGATACAGCAGCTTTTTACAACTTTAACACATGCGGTCGAGGGTTCACCTGCAATCGCTTTTGTGGCGGCGTTTGCCTGGGGAATACTCAGCATCGTTCTCAGCCCCTGTCACCTGGCGAGCATTCCTTTAATCGTCGGCTTCATTGACGAGCAGGGACGTATCTCAACTCGGCGGGCTTTTTACATATCTACACTGTTTGCTGTCGGCATCCTGATTACCATTGCAGCCATCGGCGCAATTACCGCTGCCGTCGGTCGAATGCTGGGCGATGTCGGGCGATACGGAAATTATTTTGTCGCAGTAATCTTTTTTATTGTCGGATTGCACCTGTTGGGCGTACTCCCTATGCCCTGGTCGGCACCGGGCCGGGTAGGTATGAAACGCAGGGGCCTACTTGCTGCCTTCATCCTCGGCCTGGTCTTCGGCATCGCCCTGGGACCCTGTACTTTTGCCTATATGGCACCTATGCTCGGAGTAACCTTCAAAGTGGCTTCAACAAAGCTTTTGTATGGAATTTCTCTGCTCATAGTTTACGGCCTGGGGCATTGCTCGGTCATCGTCCTGGCGGGAATCTCCACCGAGCTTGTTCAGAGGTATATGAACTGGAACGAGAAATCCAGGGCCACAATAATAATCAAAGCGATATGTGGCGTATTGGTTATCCTTGGCGGCCTTTACCTGATTCACATCGCCAATTAAGGCCATCCCGCCTTGTTGTCCATTCCTTGTTGACATTCCGGCCGCCGGTGGTATATAGTATCCAGTGAATTGCTTACACAATTAAGGAAGTCTACAAGATGGACCCTGGAATATTCAAGGCATACGATATAAGAGGCGTTTATCCCGACCAAATCAACGAAGAAGATGCGTGGAAAATCGGCTGTGCCGCAGCCCGATTTTTGCCGTCTTTGCTTCGCGGCTTTGAACGCGGCCAGGCTAATGCCCGCACACTGTGCGTCGGTCGTGATATGAGAACACACAGCGAAGCGATAGCACGTGCCCTTATAAAAGGAATTAATTCCACCGGTATAAATGTAATTGATATTGGAATGATTGATACACCCCAGATGTACTTTGCAATCAATCATCTGGGCACCTGCGGCGGTGTGCAGGTTACAGCCTCGCACAACCCGGCCAAGTATAACGGCTTTAAGATATCCGGCCTGAAGGCCACACCTGTCGGTATCGATACCGGCTTGAAGGATATAGAGCATCTCGCAATGGCTTTGCTTCACACCAAAGGCAAGGTTACCGGCTCGGTAAAAAAATATGATTTGACCGCCGAATACAAAAATCATGTCCTGAAGTTTCTCCAGCCGAATATAAGGCCGCTGAAAGTCGCCATTGACGCCTCAAACGGAATGGCCGGCAAGATGGTGCCGGCGATTTTCGGTGATTTGCCGATAGAAATAATACCGCTTAACTTCGCCCACACGGGAAAATTCAAACATGAGCCCAACCCCCTCGTTGAAGAAAATCTGACCCAGGTAAAAGCAGCAGTAAGAAGAAAAAAGTGTGATTTCGGGCTTTGCTTCGACGGCGACGCCGACAGATTGTCAATGGTTGATGAGAAAGGTGTTACTGTTGGCTGCGACTTGATGACGGCTTTGATGGTGCCGTATTTCTTAAAGAAGGAACCGAAGTCAACGGTCGTTTATGATTTGCGCAGCAGTTGGGTCGTTGTCGAAGAGATTATCAAAAACGGAGGCACGCCGCGCAGAGAACGCGTCGGACATGCTTTTATAAAAAAGGCCCTGCGAGATTCACACGCCATATTCGGCGGAGAGCTTTCCGGCCACTTCTATTATCGCGACAACTACTACACCGATTCAGGATTGATTACCCTCGTGCACATATTGAACATTGTTAGTGACGCCGAAGTGCCGGTAAGCGAGCTCATTGAGCCGCTGCGGAGATACTACAGCAGCGGCGAGGTAAACTTCAAGGTCGATGATAAGCAAACCAAAATGGATGAGCTTGCAAAAAGATACAAAGACGGCCAGGTCGACCATCTGGATGGTGTTACTGTCCGGTATAAAGACTGGTGGTTTAATTGTCGGCCGAGCAATACCGAACATCTGCTGCGACTGAACATAGAGGCAAAGAGCGAAGAACTGCTCGACTACAAACTGTCCGAAATCGAGCAAAAGCTCGGCAAGCCGGTAGGGCAATAAACTAAAAAGTAAAAAGGCAATACATTCCTGCTTCCACAGGAATGACGAGAGGGGACAATGATGGAAGTCCATACAAAGACGTATCAGACGCCGAACGGCCTGGTAGAGGGCGTGCAGACCAAATGGGCGGCGTTTAATATCCTGTTAGTTACCGGCTCCAAGGGCTTTTTGGCCTGTCCTGCTATTGATGTCGAGGCCTGCGAGGGCTACGGCGTTGCCGCGGCAATAGTCGAAAGCACACCGGACAATCCCATAGGCACGCTTGAGCGCTTCCCAAATCGCAGGGTTACAAAGGCAAACGCAAAAGCCCAAGCCCTCGGTATCAAAGAAGGTATGGATGTTACCGACGCCTTTGCGCTTATAGCGTAAAGTTATATAAACACCGGTACAAAATTGTTTAGCAGTAGCCGCAACGGCTGCTTTCAATGAAATAATATCAACGCAAGGAGACGACTATGAGTAGAAACTACCTGTCTCGACGTCAATTGCTGGCCGCCACCGGCGCTGCCATCGGCGCCGCCGTAACCACTGGCTGTAGCGCCGCCGCCTCTAAGGAGGCAAACAGCGCTGACGCCAGCAGAACCGCTTCCTTCCGCTACTGCCTCAACACCGGCACTATCCGCGGGCAGAAGCTAAGTATCGCCCAGGAGATAGACATTACTGCAAAGGCCGGCTATGATGCCATCGAGCCGTGGGTCGCCAAAATCCACGACTATGCTAACAGCGGCGGTAACCTCAAAGACCTGCGCAAACGCATCACCGACCTCGGACTGACCGTTGAAAGTGCTATTAGCTTTTTCCGCTGGATTGTGGACGACGACAGCGAACGTGCTAAAGGCCTTGAGCAAGCTAAGCGCGATATGGATATACTCGCCCGCATCGGCGGCAAACGCATCGCAGCGCCTCCAGCCGGTGCAACACGCAAGGCAGGACTCGACCTGATGAAGGCAGCCGAGCGGTATCGGGTGCTTCTGGAACTGGGCGAGCAGTTCGGCATCGTGCCGCAGGTCGAGATATGGGGCTCTTCAAAGAACCTCCACCGATTAGGCCAGTCGATGTTCGTGGTGCTCGAAAGCGGCCACCCCAACGCCTGCTTGTTGCCTGATGTCTATCACATCTATAAGGGCGGCTCGGATTTCACCGGCCTGAAACTGCTCAGCGCCCAAGCTATCCACGTCTTTCACCTGAACGACTACCCTGCTGAGCCGCCGCGTGACAGGATAAGCGACCGTGACCGCGTCTACCCCGGTGACGGCATCGCACCGCTGACACAAATCCTGCGCGACCTCCACGCAAACGCCGGCAGGGCGGTACTGTCGCTGGAACTATTCAACCCGACCTACTGGAAGCAGGACCCGCTGACGGTAGCGAAGACCGGCCTGGCTAAAATGAGGGCTGCGGTAAACAAAGCATTAGGTGTTAGCTAAGGTATCAGAGTTGTTTAGCCGTCGCCGCCACGGCGACGAAACATGAAAATGCATTGCTAGAAAAGCGAAGCAATCTTATATTTAGGTTGTAGAAACTGTTTAGCCACCAAATTTATTTGGGGATTTGTTTGGTCTTCAGAAAAACAAAAATCAACAACTAATATTGTAGAAAGAGAGGAAAATTATGAAAACTAAAAAACACTCCCTTCTAACAACAGCTTTGGCTATGTGTTTATTGGGGGCATTGCCCGTGAGTTCCTTTGCTAAATTAAGCAGCAAACAGAAGTCTTTAAGGTTAATTACAAGTATGGTCGTTTCAGTGAGTACTACTAAAGAGGCAAGAGAAGCAGGCTTGAAAGAAGAGGATATCAGAAAAGATATTACAACACGGCTTGAACAAACTGGTGTTAAGACCATACCCGAGTATATGTATGGGCCACCTCGCCTGCAGATAAGGATCAAAGCATACAAAATCCCTCATCAGGAAATGTTCGTTGATAACATAGATGTTCTTTTAAAACAGGAAGTTACTTTAGCCAGAAATCCCGAAGAGAAGATTACCGCCGTTACTTGGGAACTTTCGTGGCTTTCAAACTCGTCTCCACAGCGGTTTGTTAAGCACATCAAGAGCAATATAAAGATTTTAATTGATGCATTCATCGCTGATTATCTTGCTGCAAATCCACCGGCCAAGCGCGCCGCTGACGCCAATGATATTGCCGCTGTTTTGCCGGCCGTCACCGGCAAGCAGACCAAACCGACTGTCAAACCGACAACAGCCGAATACAAATATGTTGCATCGAAAAACAGCAAGGTCTTCCACAAGCCCGACTGTCGTTGGGTAAAGAGAATCTTGGTGAAAAATCTCGTAGGTTATAACGGCAGAGAGGAAGCGATAGAAGCCGGCAAAAGACCCTGCAAGTTGTGCAAACCGTAGATATTTATTGACCTTTGCTAAAAGTTGAATAGGTCAAGGACGAGGTCAAGCATCTCTCGATATTATCTGTGAAAATGCTGTCGACACTTTCCCGAAATCGAGTTATCATATTAGTGTTAAATTGTGATAACAGATTTTAGAGATGGTTATTTGGGAAATCCCGGCTGGGAAAGCTCGGGTAGCGATGTGAGCGCTCAGCGTGGTGCCTGGGCGTTCCTTATCTTAGGTATATCGCAGAAGGAGTAGATTATGAGCTTGATTGTGAAACTTGCACTGGTTTTACCACTGGTTGCCGTGGCGACGTTCAGTTGTGTAGAGCAAAAGCCCGTACGAATTGTCGTCTGGGATGAACGACAGCCAAAACAGCAGTCTATGTATGAAAACTTTCTTGGAAATCACATTGCCGACTACCTCCGTAAACAAAGGGGATTTTCCGTCCGTTCGGTCGGTATGGACGACCCTCAGCAGGGCCTGTCGGATGTGCTGCTTGATGATTGTGATGTTCTGATTTGGTGGGGGCATGTCCGGCAGGATGAGATTTCCGTGGAGACGGCTCGGCGCATCGTCGAGCGAATCAAAGCCGGGAAACTCTCTTTCATCGTGCTGCATTCGGCGCACTGGGCGACGCCGTTCGTCGTGGCAATGGAAGAGCGGACGAAGCAAGACGCACTGGCTAAGCTCTCCGCAGCCGAACAGGCCAAAGCGAAGGTCGAGTGGGTGGGCAAATTTCAGCGTAAGCCACCCAGGCCTGATGCTGAGTTAACACCCTCAGTATCCTATGAAAAAGCCCAGGACGGTACCACGCTGGTAAGGATTGTCCGACCAAACTGCTGCTTTCCGGAGTACGCTGCCCATGGCAAGCCAAGCAAGCTCAAGACACTCCTTCCCAGCCACCCCATCGCCGACGGCATTCCTCACCAGTTCTCCCTTCCCCAAACGGAGATGTACGGCGAGCCGTTCCACGTGCCCGCTCCCGATGCCGTGGTCTTTGAAGAGACTTGGGAGGCGGGACAGCGATTTCGCAGCGGGGCGATATGGAGCCTGGGCAAGGGCAAGCTGTTTTATTTTCGACCGGGCCACGAAAACTTTAACGTCTTCCATCAACCCGAGCCGTTAAAAATCATCGCCAACGCTGCCCGGTGGCTGGGAAATGACATCGCAAAGCGCAAGAGCCGGCAATGAGAAGGGCACTGTCCTGAACAGAGCCACTCTCAAGCAGTTATGGGTTTAATCACAATCATAATTATAGCCGTCGGCCTGGCAATGGACGCCTTTGCCGTCTCCATTGTCAGCGGCTCAGCGTACAAGCAGTTAAAGGTAAAACACGCCTTGCGAACAGCCCTTTTCTTCGGCGGCTTCCAGGCACTTATGCCGTTAATAGGCGCTCTGGCAGGGCTGAGTCTAAAAGATTACATAGCAAATTACGACCATTGGATGGCCTTTGGGCTTTTAAGCGCAGTCGGCGGCAAAATGGTTTACGAATCATTCAAGATTAAACCGGCTAAAGAAAATTTCGACCCGTCCAATATCTTCATTTTGCTTGTTCTGTCGGTTGCCACCAGTATCGACGCCCTCGTCGTTGGCATAACGCTTCCGCTCTTGAGAGTTTCAATCGCACCGGCGGTGGTAATCATCGGCCTGGTAACGTTCGTCCTTTCATATCTTGGCGTATTCATCGGCAAAAAATCCGGGCACTTTTTCGAAAGCAAAATCGAAGCCCTCGGCGGCCTGGTCCTCATCGCCCTCGGCCTAAAAATACTAATCGAGCATCTGTTTTTCCAAACTGTCATTGCAGTCGGATAAAAAAACAATATAATGGATACGCTGTTTCGCTGGTTTGAACAGCCCCAAAAAGGCCGGCAAATATCTTTAATTGCAAGCGACAGTTTTTATGGCTTCGAAAGTATATTTTATCAAAGCTTCTGTTAATGACGGCGAAAAAGTGATTTCCGAAAAGGCCCGCACGCTGTTTAAGGCAGGCGGATTTGCAGGCTGCTTTAAGGAAAACGATTTTACCGCTGTCAAGGTTCACGTCGGCGAAGGTGACAACAACACGCATATAACGGCCCCGTGCATTAAAGGATTGATTGATGAGCTGCTTGCACTGAAAACGAAACCGTTTGTAACCGATACAAGCACCCTCTATGTCGGCAGAAGGCATAATGCCATCGACCATACCATTCTCGCCGCCGAGCACGGCTTCTGCTTTGACACGCTTGGCATACCATTCCTTCCGCCGGACGGATTGTTTGGAACATCTGAGACGCCCGTCCAGGTCAACGGCGAAATAAACGAGGAAGTTTTCATCGCATCCGGTATTGTAAGATGCCAATCGATTCTCTCAGTCGCTCACTTTACCGGCCACGTCGCCGCCTGTGCCGCAGGCACGCTAAAAACGTTGGGGATGGGTTGTGCAAGCAGAAAGGGCAAGATGAGACAGCACGCAGCCCTCACACTCAGTATCGGCGACGATTGCACGCGTTGCGGCGAATGCTTTAACCACTGCCCCGCTGACGCTATCACGCTCGATGATGTCAAAGCCCACATCGACCAGGACAAATGTATCGGCTGCGCAGAATGTCTCGTGGCCTGTAGATTCAACGCCGTCAGATGTAATTGGGGCGAAGAGAGCGAAGTACTGCAAAGAAGTCTCGCAGAACACGCGATGGGTGTCCTGAAAGGAAAAAAGAACAGGGCTGCATTTTTCAATTATATCATTTCAGTTACAAAAGATTGCGACTGTGTTAAATCCCCGGACCTGACCACAATAGTCGATGATATCGGCATAGCTGCATCAACCGACCCGGTGGCCGTCGATAAAGCGACCCTGGATTTGGTCGAAAACAAAGCCGGCAAAAAACTGGCCGAATTGCTGGACAATGACGAACTCAGCCCGCATTATCAGATTGAGCACGCCGAGCGCATCGGCCTGGGAACCACTAATTACGAGCTTATAGAAGTTCATTAGCGAAAATGAGCTTTTTGGCTGTCATCCTGAGGCGAAGCCGAAGGATCTGGCCTACAATAAAAATAACGCACCATAGCAAACATAAGATTCCTTGCTCAGAATCAAAGAAAGATTGTTAAATATTTATCTAATTTTCGCTTGCATTTGGCAGAGATGTCAGTACAATTTGCATTATGTCATTAGGCCAGATAATAAGAAAAAGGCGTGAGCAGTTGCGTCTGACGCTGGACGAGGTCAGCAGTCACACACGGTTCTCCAAGCGATATCTATCCACCATAGAGGCCGGCAAGGTCAAGAAACCCCCTTCTGATGAGATCCTGACAAAGCTTGAGAAGATACTTGAATTTGAGCCTGGCCTGTTGCTGCACATGGCCCATAAGAAAGCTGTTATCGCATTAGGACACACTATTAAAAAAAGACGTAAGGAGCTTAACCTGACACTGGATAAAGTCGCGGCCCGGACAGGCTTTTCCAAGCCGTACCTGTCCACGATTGAAACCGACAAGGTAAAAAACCCGCCGAGCGACCAGCTATTAAGAAAGCTCGAAAAGATACTCGAGTTTGAGCCGGGTCTGCTGCTGCACATCGCTCATATGGAAGGTTTACCCTCTGACATTCGTCAGGAATACGAATCGGCCGAGGCCGAAAACCAGAAATTGCGGCAGTTTATCAAAAATCTGAAGCACCAAAAATCTGATGCGTCCCGGCTCACCAAAATTCTTTCCCGGAGCAAATTGGACGTCAAGCAGGCCGGTACCTCTCTGGCGGCCGGCCGATTGGTGCCCGTGATAAACAAAGTTGCAGCCGGCTACCCGAGCGATTTCAATGACCTGGACTACCCTGTTGGCGTAGCCGACGATTACGTTCGCTGCCCGGATTTACACGACGCCAACGCCTTTGCCGTCCGGGTGGTCGGCGATTCGATGGAGCCGAAGTTCCGAGAGGGTGACATTGTGATTTTCTCACCCGCCGCCGAGGTAAGCAATGGCGACGATTGCTTCATTCGCTTTGCGATGCCGCACGAAACGGCCTTTAAGAGGGTCTTCTTTGAACCGGACAACAAAGTCCGCCTCCAGCCGAGAAACGAAAAATATTCCCCCATAATCATCGACGGCAAACGCATCAACGGCCTGTACCGCGCCATAATAAAATACGAAAAACTATAGTAATAATCATTATCAAATTCTTTATTGTTTAGCAGTCACCGGAACGGCGAAAGCGTTGTCGTGCCGACAACGGCTAAACAGCACTCAATTAGCTGACATTCTGTCC
Source organism: Phycisphaerae bacterium (assembly GCA_030601745.1). GTDB lineage: Bacteria > Planctomycetota > Phycisphaerae > Sedimentisphaerales > Anaerobacaceae > JAUVYQ01. Next base: position 12,908 of record JAUWBI010000026.1, on the reverse strand, counting down.
CGCGACAGCCAGAACTAACGCGAAGACTTTTGAAGCACTCGCTTGTTTTAGTGTCTTTGCACACTCGTTTAACGTTGCACCCGTGGTTTTTATATCATCGACAAGACAAATCCTTCGCCCGGCAAGTTTATGCCCGTAGCGAACAGCAAAAGCACCCGCGACATTTCTGGCACGCGCAGCGGCATTTGCCACCCCTCCTGGTTGTGTCTTGGTGTAGCGTATCCGAACCAAATCTGTATTGATTTTGGCTGTCGGGTGCTTTAATTTCCTGGCTAAGACTAAAGATTGATTGTATCCGCGAACCAATCGCCTGGACCAGTGCAGCGGGACGGGAACGAAAAATTCTATTGCGCCTGTGAAGCTGCTCCCCTGCAGTGCAGAATTACCCAAAAAGCCCAGCGTCAAATCCAGTTCTGTCCGCCCATGCTTAAAAGCCAGTATCATTTTGCTTAAAGCATCTTTGTAAACTCCGGCTCGCGCTATTTGGTCGAAATGAATTTGCCTGCCCTGGCAATCGGGACAAACGCCCTCAAGGATGGCGTATCTACTGGCGTCTCGCCCGCAGCACGGGCAGTAATCGCCACCTGTGCAGCCCAGCAGCTCGTCCCAGCAATTTTTGCACAGACTCTTATCGGTTTCGCAAATGCTTTGCTTACAGTTGATACAGACCGCCGGCCAGAGAAGCTGATTCAAACTTTGCAAAGCAAAGACAGCGGTTTGTTTTGCGCGGGTAAAACTTCGTTTTGGTTTTGCCGTATCCACGCCGCCAATTATACAAAGAGAAACGAAGATTAACCACAGAACTCAGATAATTTTAGCCACGAAGCCACGAAGCTAAAAAATAAATATATTACAATCTTAGTGTCTTGGTGTCTTTGTGGCAAAAAAGTACTTTTTATTCCAAATCGTATGCGCTGTTGTCCGGCGAAAGAAAGCCCGTCCCCGCTGCGATGTTTTCCTTTTCCGCCGGATGCGCCTCAGTGAAGCAATCCCTGACCCAGCGCGCCGAGCCGTCGCACCAGGCAACATTTGTCTTACCCAGGTGCCGATACCCCTGTGTCCCCGCATATCGACCGAAGAAACCTTCGTCGAGTTTGCCAGAAAACGGCGAACGCATAAATTTATTCGCCCCGTCCGCCCATTGCCCGTCTCCAAAAAGTGCGCACCCGTCCGGCTTCCTGACCTCACTGGCTCTCGAAGACATAACGACACTGCCCGCCACCACGCATCCATCTTTCACCGCCGCCCGTCCCCCAATGTAACTTGTATTATAATTGTAACCGGTATAGGGGTCGTCCGCCCAGTTCGCAGCGCCTTTGAACGAGGGGCATTGATGAATTTTCTCTATCGTTTGACCCTGCCACAGCAAACCCGGCTCTACACGTCTCCCGCCGGAATTATAAACCGTCGTGAAGTCCCAGGCACAGGATTTGCGCAGCGAGCCGTTGATTTCCATTACGGTGGCCATCGGAAAATAATCATTATTACCGTGCGCATACATTTGTGCACTCATCGCCATCTGCCGCAGATTGTTCAAACAATAAATGCTTTTCGATTGCTCACGAGCTCTGTTGAGCGACGGCAGCAGGATGGCCATCAACATCGAGATAATGGCAATGACCACAAGCAGCTCTACTAATGTGAAAGCCCTTTTTCGCATAGCGCTCACTCACATTCCCACGTACATTCCAGCCAGTTATCGGCAAGTACGCTAACATCCGAAATATCAACCCAATCGGCTGCGATAATCACAAAATCGTGAAGGTTTACTCTGCAATCTCCATTCAAATCGCCGGCAGGATATGGATGCCTGTAATCGCCGCAGCAGCTCACATCCGCAATCGCATCAACCTCCGTCGTCCCCGGACTAAGAACGTCATCTTTAATCCTCACATACTGAATCCATTCCAGCCCAAGTGTGCCGATATCGAATCCTGTCCCGCCTGCCGAGCCGTCATAAGCGTCGATTATAGCGGCAACACTGTTCCCCTCAAAACATCCGATGCTGAGATTCGGGTCCACAGGCCGGGTCGGGTCAAGCTCCTCCGCCCAGACATCATTAACTCTATCCCATTTATAGCCGGCCGTCGGCGCAAAATCGTCCGCATACGGCCCAGAGGGGAATTCATACCAGTCGTTGCCGTCCTGACTTACGGAAACTACTCCCTGCTCTGTATAGAATCCACCGCCAACCGTAACGGTTTCCGGGTTCGATTCCAGCCCCCACGACCCTCCATCTTCTATTCGCCACCTCGAATTTCCAAAGATAATAAAGTCAATACCGTACAGGTTATTCTCATCATTTCCGACAGGATGGTTAAATCGCAAGATAAGCTCTCCGCCGGTACCGATAGTTACCACCTCAAACGCCCGCCACGCAGGGTACACCGGCACCACCACCATCGAAATTTCAGGCCCAATATTTAAATCTCCTGTAGTCTCAAGCGTAGGCCTGCCGAGAGCAGTCTCCGGCTGATTGTAAAGCTCAAGGCTAATTATGTCGAACCCAACACCCGTTCCTTCAGTATAACTGACAACCTCCGCTGCAAAATCATTCGCATTGTAATCGTAGGCTGCCGCCATCGTCGCAAAATGCAGCAAAATCAAAGCGACAGCCGTATTTGTTATCTTAACCCGCATCATTTTGCCTTTTTCGTATTATGGGTGGGGCGATGGCAGCAGCCCCACCCATTCACCGAAACAAAATAGCTTTACATCAAGGAACCATAACTATTTATGTTCTGCGTCTGCTAAGCAGCAATCCGCCAAGGGCAAACAGTGCCACAGTTGCCGGCTCAGGAATCGGCGTCGTCGGCGACACGCCGGTCTCAAAACCGTTGTACCAGCCGTCCCAATCGCCGACAGTTAATGTACGGTCGGACATTCCTACCGCGGACGAATCCCATGCACTGCCATCGCTGCTGGTGAAATACTGCCAGTAATAGCTCTGGTCGCCGCTTACGCTGTTGTAGTAGAAATTGTCAATAAAGTAGCCGCTGCCGCTATAGTACGTTGCTTCAAAATCCAGAGCACCTGCCGCATCAATTTCAACGAGGGCATCATATCCGGTTGCGCTACCGTCCCACTTGAAACCAAAAGCATAACTGTCACCACCGGTTGCATGGAAATCGACAACAATAATGGCTTCGTTGCTTCCGGAGCCGCCCCAGTATTCCACTTCAACCCACGTTCCGCCGAAATTGACCGGTGTTGCAATTGCTGCGGAACTTGTTATTGCTAAAACAACGATTAAACAAATCAAATTTCTCAAACTCATCATTTATTCTCCTTTTTCTCCACTGCTGATAAAATCTGCAAAATTACATTCTTACCTTTCATACGTTTTGCTTTTACTACTTTCTCTTTCTCCTTCCTGCGATTCTTTCGCCCTAACCGCGAGGGGCCGATTGAACCAATAAAAAAACCGCCGTTCCCGCGAGAGGAACGACGGCTTCGATTATCCACAAAACAAACTCCCTGCCGGCTCACTTTACACCTGGCCCGGAGAGGGACATTGCGCTCCAGATCGCGAGAACACGCAAAATATCCAACTAACCACAGGCAGGTTTTCTGACTTGCGTCTTACCTCGAGACTCCTTCCCACCCAGCACTAATTTTTACTAATCGACAGTGGATACAAATATATCTTGCACTGTTAAAAATTAGTGCTGGGCAGTGGACAAAACTGCCTCTCGGATTTCCGATTTAGCTTTTCGGAACAGACGCTTACAGCGGCGCGACCGTCGCGGCTTTTAACCGCGTTCCCGTTTGACTATCCCGGAGCGCAAAGCACCGGGACCTGCAGTCAGGCTATATCCTTTTCAAAGAGCTATCTCGTAATCTTTTATCAGACCATCCAGCAGTCTTCAACGAAAAAACAAAAAATTTTTAGTGCCTGAGATAAATCTGGCTGGAAAATAGCTTTGACAATTATCTTCAGCTTTCCGACATCATCCCACGCAGATAGGGCTGTTGTAGTCGACTTCGTCCATCCTGCGGGCGTTAGACCGCCTGCGAGCAGGGCTCTGTGAGATTGTGCGACCAGAGGTAGGGTGGGCCGTGCCCACCAAAATCAAGGTAGGGTGAGGTTTACCCCACCTTCTTGCTGGACCCTTCCTGTTAAAATAGGGTATTTTCTGCTTGACTTTAAGTGTTAAAATAGGCTATAATATCTCTATGCTTGGAGATATTCTATCCTTTGTTTTACGCATAGGGCTTGTCGTGGCACTTTGGGCCTTCGTATGGAAGTTTGTGGAGCCCAGAACACAGCTTATGCGGATATTGAGAGCCGCATTGCTCGTGTTCGGCCTTTTAGGCATCTGGGCCGTGTTAAAAATCATGGGCGTTAATTAACCGCTCAAGTACGACCCTGTTCTTACCTCTTGCAAAATACCTGCTTGCGGCAGCTTCTCTGCTCTATTCTGCCGGGGCTTTTGGTCTTGACTCTTCTTAGCTGCTTCCCTGCGAGAAAAAACTGGCCCTTTGGAGATAAGAGCGTCTGCATCAAGTGCTTTCCGACATACAGGAAAGCACTTGATGCTCCGCCCTGACCAAAAGCTCTAATCTCTACTGCTTCTGAGGACGGCAAACAAGTATGACTCTACGCAATAGCTTTCTTTCTGTAAAACAACCAAAGAATAATACTCAAAGCGATTAAGCCAACGAGCCCGTTTTCGCCCAGGGTACCAAGTATTGCGGTGAGATTAGGAACAACTTGCCCGAAAAAAGGAACCGTCTCAGGCCCGAAGAGGATCTCAATCACAATCCCAAGAGCGACCAACAATAAAGCAATTTCGGTAATCTCAGCAAGCCATCTTTTTACTTCTTCCAGAATACGCATCTTTAACTCTCCTAATAAAATATTAAAGTATTAAAAAAACAACACAACTACGAACATCCTAAGCATTTTATTCGGACTATCTTTTAGGTTACTTTAATATTTGATGTCTAAAATATTCAGACTCATTGTCCACCAAGAAATTCTATGTACTTAACGCCTGTAGCAAAGATACCGTAAAAATCGCCTTATCAGTATTGATATGGCCGTTAGCCGACCTTCAACCGTATGACTCGGGACAGGCGAGAATGCTGTTGTAGAATAACACAGCATAACTTATGCCGGATTTGGAATTGCGAAGAGCGAAATGCTAAAAGTCCGGCTCTGGGACGGAACGTGGCAATCTCCGAATGTCATTCCTGTGTTCGCAGGAATCCATTTTGAAAATTCGAATTTTGAATTTCGGATTTGTTTCGGATTCCGTGCTTCGAACTTCGATATTCGCGATTATTTATGCTCTTGTGTTCTTCCCACCCCCTGCGGCCCGCCGCCCCCGGATTAGGTGTAATGCCTTAGATAAAGAATGATGCCGGTCAGAATCAGAACAACCAGCACGCACACGCCTATAGCAGTTATAAATATCCACATAAAGCGTTTGTTCTGCCTGGAGATGATGTACTTGAGGTATCTGTCGCTGGTAGCAAAAGTCCGGCTCATCTGGATAATACTGTCGCTCTGGCCGATAGCGCTGCGGTTTAGTTTGTCTAATGTCTCGTTAAATTTGTTAAAGCTCTCTGCCATTTGCACATCGGTATCGGCAGCGGCCGCAAGCTGATGGTCAATGTCAACCAGGGCATCGGTTTGTTTGGCCGTTTCAGTCGGAATCTTTTGAACAGCATCTATAAACTGCTCATCCTTGGTGGCGGCTGCTTTTAGCCGCTCGAGCAGTTGTTCTGTTATCTGCTTTTGATTTTCCACAACGGCAGGAAAGCTTTCGAGCAATTTCGGCAGTTGTTCAATTCGACTCATCAAATCTTCGTGCTGAGTGACTTGCTCATTCAAATGCTCGTTAATACCCTGCAATTGCTCAATGAGTTTATGAAAGCCCTCTTGCAGTTTTTCCAATGACTCACGTTTATCCACCGGCTGAACCGTTTTTACTACAACCTGACTGCTCTGGACACCCTTGTCGTCAACAGCCGGCTCTGATGACTCAGCGTCCTGGCTGATTAGACCCTGGTCATCTATCTGCGGCTGATAATCTGCAGCCCTGGTTAATTTGTGAGCCCGCAGCCAGTTGCCTGTTTTTGACTTTGTCCTCGACCAGAATTCCTTGATAGTCATTTTCAAAATCCCCTAAAAGGTAAAGATACCTTTCTTAGCTCAAATTATTACACAGTCCCACTTATGATACAGCCGACACTTTCGCCGGAATCAAATCATATTAAAAACTTTTTCCGCTGCAAATTCAAGTTGTTTTTTGTTACCATAACCGCTGCAAATCTATGGCGTCTCAAAGGGTGAGCAAATGAAATTAGTTACATACTTGAGGAACCAGTTAATTTCCTGCGGAATACTGGCCGATGAGGGGCTAATTGGCATCCCATCGGCCTGGGATGGTCCAAATCCACCTCGCAGCGTAAAAGAAATCCTCCAGAGGGGCCCGGCCTGCCTTGCGAAACTCGCTGAGTTAGCCGATTCGGCCGATGCTTTCACACCGCTTGATTCGGTCAAACTTCTTGCGCCCATCCCTCGACCGGGCAAAGTAATCGCCCTTGCGGGAAACTATAGCGAGCACATTAAAGAGGCCGGCCTTGAGCTTGGGCTGTCGGATTCACCCCGCCAGACCACTGTGCCAAGGCCGTTTCTTATGCCGCCGACGGTAGTAATCGGGCCCGATGAACAGATACCCTGGCCGGCTTACAGTGAAAAAATAGATTATGAAATTGAGCTTACAGTCATCATCGGCAAAAAAGCGAAATGCGTTATGCCTGACAATGCCCTTGATGCAGTTGCCGGCTACACTATCGCCAACGATGTGTCGGCCCGCAGCGTAAGTTTCGCAAAGAGCCGGGCAAAGCGCCCCTGGGATGAATTTTACGACTGGCTGAACGGAAAATGGGCGGACGGGTTTTTGCCGATGGGCCCGTATCTACTTACCGCCGATGAAATCGGGGATGTTCAAAATCTCGATATGATGCTCACCGTCAATGGCGAGGTTCGCCAGAACGCCGGTACTTCGCAGATGATTTATCCGGTGGCCGATATCGTCTCGTTTTTAAGCCACATAATGACACTCGAGCCGGGCGACGTTATAGCTACCGGCACACCAGCCGGCGTCGCTATGGCCACAGGTAAATTCTTACAATCCGGCGACACTATCGAATGCACAATCGAAAAGCTCGGCACACTAACCAATAAGCTCGGCCAACGCCCACAAAAATTCTACGAACCACTGGGATAAATATATACCAAATACGAAATTCAGAGCACGAAATGCGAATGATGCTGATGGAAATCTCCAAACCCGACTGGGCTCAGGGTTTTCCGTTGATTTCAGACGAGCAATTGTTGAGATGATGCGGTGACCTTGAGAGAAAAATGCTAATAGTTTTCGAAAAGAGCGGAAAAGATGAAACTGCTGTGGCTTAAACCAAATTGCAAAGGGTTAACTATCTTTGCAAGTTTGGCGGTAATATTATCCTTTCTCTGTTTTTTGTTTGGAGAGACTCTGAATCACGGTGCTGGTGATGGATACAGTTATAATTGGGGGCTTATTTTGCTGTACGTTGTTATAATTATACTATGCTGGCCAATATCAATGTATAGTGGCCATATTATTAAATCAGAAAAAGCCCCAAGGCGGCTTGCTGTCGGCGTGCGGTTCTTTGTATTTGCGCCGGCCCTGTTTGCACTGGTCTTCTTCGCTTTATTCGTTCCTCTTACTCTGTTTTACCTGGTACTTGTCGTCGTAATAAGTGTCCCTATGATTGCCTTATTGATGGTGAGTTTGTGGAGGTCGCATCCGATCCTATTTGCTGCTGTCGCCCTGATTCTTGCGGGCTTGGTCTTCGCCGCATCCCTTCAAATATACGTCGCCCGCCCTCTTATGCTCATCATTTATGTGATATTTGCGCTTGTACTGAGTATGCCTGTGTTTACCTTAGTTAACGCGCCATTCAAAAGAACTACGCTGATATCATACGTGTTTTTCCTCTGCACATTGTTGGTGGTGTACAGCGTGCCCTTGACTCCGGATCATCGCTTTTACCGGCAGTTGGCTCGGATCAGACCCGGCCGGTACCTGTATCGAGGTGATCCCGGACCGATTGTGATCACAAGACGCCACGGTCCGGGAATGACCTTCGCTCAGGTCGAACAGATTATGCAGAGGTACCCAATGACAACTGGCGGAAAATGGTATCCCCCGCTCACCGGCCGTTCTGAAGATAGCACGCCCCATGACAAACGATATCCAGCAGCCGTAAGTGCGCGTCGTGAGGTTGAGGTCGTTGATGGCTTTGTCTATTATGGCACCCGCAAAGTCAGTGATGCAGATGGCTGCGGTATGGAGTTCAGGAAAGGTCACGTCGTGCGTATCTGGCATCTGGATTAGTAAATAAGCAAATCAGCCAGACATAAAACCAACCGCAAGGTCAGCAAAAACAAAAGATGTCAAATCAGTAAACAAGATAAATCAGGGCGGCTTAAAGATTAAAATAAAAAGGCTCCGCAGTTAGGCGGAGCCTCTTCTTAGGCGTCATCTTGGGTTGCATTAGCTTGGGACTACGTTGGTCGCACACGGCCGGCCTTTTTTGCCTTGCCCGAGCTCGAACTCAACCTTCTGGCCTTCCTCAAGACTGGCGTAGCCGGTTGTCTTGATTTCCGAGTGGTGGACAAACAAATCATCACCGCCTTCGTCGGGCGTGATAAATCCAAAGCCCTTTTTTCCGCTAAACCATTTTACTGTACCTGTACTCACTACCGTGCTCCTTTGGCCTTTCAAGTGGCCGTAAATTAACCTGTCTCTCACATTTCTTAAGAGAACATTCCCGAGAGACGCAAGAATATCCTCAACGGATTTTTCCTTATACCAGAAACAATCGCCAGGGTCAATAAAAAAATATATAAAAAAACCGTAACGGGCGGGTGGCAGTGCCGGATTACTTAAAACTTTCCAGGCAGCTTTGAGCCAAATATCGCCGAACCAGCCAGGTTTGGACTTGACGCCAATTGTCTCCTTGAGGCTTGTGCACTTATGACTTAGAGCCTATAACAAAACCAATTAACCTAATAGAAGGAACCGCTTCGCGGACTATTTTGAACAGATTTCTCGACTCCGCTACGCTCCGCTCGAAATGACAGTATAAGTTTTGTTAGACGCTCTTATACGCTTTCGCACTTTATGGCTTACGCCGTTTTGTGGTCGAGGAATCCTTCGAGCTTGCGGGCACGAACAGGGTGCTGAAGTTTCCTTATCGCTTTTGCCTCGACCTGTCTGACCCGCTCACGGGTGACCTTGAAGATTCTGCCCACTTCCTCCAGCGTATAAGTGTAGCCGTCGCCGATTCCGAATCGCAGCTTGACAATCTCGCGTTCGCGATATGAAAGCGTTTTCAAGACTATATCGATTCTCTCCTTGAGCATTTCCTGGGCAGCCGAGGCCACCGGCGAATCGACGTCGTCATCTTCGATAAAATCGCCGAAGTAGCTGTCTTCGCTTTCGCCTATCGGCCTGTCCAGACTGATTGGGTGCTTGGAAATCTTCAGTACCCTGCGTGTCTCCTCCACGCTCATCTTGGCTTCTTCGGCGATTTCCTCAACTGTCGGCTCTCTGCCCAGCTTCTGAAGCAGAGTCTTGCCGGCGGTTCGCAGCCGGCTCATTGTCTCTATCATATGCACCGGAATGCGAATTGTTCGTGCGTGGTCGGCAATCGCCCTGGTAATTGCCTGGCGAATCCACCAGGTGGCATAGGTGCTGAATTTATATCCCCTGCGGTACTCATATTTATCGACCGCCCTCATCAGGCCGGTATTGCCCTCCTGGATTAAATCCAGAAAGCTCAGGCCGCGGTTGCGATATTTCTTGGCAATCGAAACCACCAATCGGAGGTTTGCACTTGAGAGGGTGCGCTTGGTTTGCTCGTATTGCGCAAACACGCTATCCATTGAGCGCAGTCTCTTATCGAGCTGTTTTGGAGTTTCGCTCACCAATTCCTGAAGCCCGGCCAATTCCTGCTTTACTGCCTCAATATCATCACTGGTTATATCCCTATTGACCCCTTCGTTGATAATCTTCTCTAACTGGTGCATTTTAAGGCTGATACCGTGCATCTTCTTTTTCATTGGCTGCAGTTTCGATATTCGCAAGCTGAGCTCTTCGAGCAGCGTTGCGATTTTCCGTTTGTTTCTGTGTATTCGCTTTAACCCCAACTTGTCGAGCCTGTCGTCTTGAGGTTTGAGAGCTTTCTTAAACAGACTTTGGTTGATTTTGAGCAGTTTATCCACGGTATTGCAGTTGTTTGCCATCCGTTTCTTTATTACGGCTTTTACGAGGTTTTCCGCAGGTGAAGTCTTAATAGTTCTATCAAAGGACAGCGCCCCCTCGTGCACCTGCTGGAGCAAATCGAGAGAGTTTCTTGCGCAATAATCACATTGCAGCATTTTTCTTCTAAAAGCCATTCTTGTTATTTCAATTTTTCGAGCCAGGTCGATTTCAGATCTTCTTGTCAGCAGTGGAATCTGTCCCATCTGCGTCAGATACATCCTGATAGGATCGTCAATCCTTCGCGCAACTTCCGTGCCCGTGAGCTGTTTTTCGAGCAGTTCATCCTCTTTGAGCCGCTTTTCTCTGGCGGCTTCTTCCGCGTCTAAGGGTTCTTCGGGTTCTTCGAATCTCTCTTCTGCCTGCTTTACCACATCAGTTTCATCAAGCAGATTGATTCCCATTTCATCGAGCGTCGCCAACAAGCTATCGAGGCGCGCGGGACTAACAGCATCCTCGGGCAACTCTTCGCTCACTTCCTCATACGTGAGAAATCCCTTTTTTCCGCCCTTTTCAATAAGCGTTTTTATCTGTTGCTCAACGTCTTTGATTTTGGCGCTTGCCGAGGACCTGTCATCAGCCCCGCTTTTATCGTGGGTATTCGCTTTGTCTGGCTTTGTTCCTTTTTTTGCCACAATCGGCACCCTTACATAATTTGCTATTTTCTATTGATTATTTATTATTGAATACGAGCCTTGCCATTTACTATTTCATAATTTTCTATTACTCTTCAGTCGACTTTTTTCAATTTTGAATAGACAATTGTCAATTTCTTCAGACCATTCCCACATTATGGGGATTTTCTTTTACAGTATTTTCAGAGAAACGACGCAGGAACCGGGTTTGGTCTTCTATTGCTTTGACCTCGCTTTTCTTTCTCTGTCCCTGTATTCGCTGCATTGCATCCAGGGCCCCAGCCAGGCGAGATTCGAAATTGCCTTTTTCTTCTCCGCCCTGTGCCAATTGGACGATAACACTGCCTGCCTCTACGGATTCTGCTCTGGCCAGTATTTCTGCGAGCGAAGCATTAATATCGGTACTTAGCGTTTGAAATAGTATAGCTGCTATTTGCCTCAATATCGGCACGTCGAAGTCCTCTGCTGAAATTCTTTGCTTTACGGTCTCAAAGAGCTTCGGCTCATTTAACAATACTTCGAGGACCTCGCGTTGAGCTACGGCAAAGAGTCCCCGGCCGAAATCTATACTTTGCACTTTCTGGTTTTGCTTCCCAATTGTATCGGGGTATCTTGCGGCCTTTGCCGCCCTTCCAATTCTCCTGGATAGTTCGGCATTTATCTCTTTGGGGTCTGCGCCGATAATCTTCGAAAGCCGGTTGACTATCAAGCCCCTGTCAATAGCCGGCAGATTGCCTGCCCATAAGCTCACGGCTATTGTTTGTAAAAACTCCTCAATCGCCAGCTTTTTGCCGGCAAGAGTATCGTCACTGCCGAAACTTTCCATAAGCCGGTTCCATTTGAACTGGAAAACATCGACAGCCTCGTCGGCCAATTGCTCGAATTGCTCCTTGCCGGCGGTTAGAAGAAAATCACACGGGTCCTTACCTTCCGGCACCGAAGCAAGCTTGATATCTATGCGCTGCGACAGGCAGACCTCCAGCGCCCTGTTGGCGGCTTCGATGCCCGCAGTGTCACTATCGAAAATTAAAACTACTTTCTTCGCATACCGCCGCAAGATACGCCCCTGGCCGGTCGTAAAACTTGTCCCTAAGGCCGCAACGACATTGCTGCATCCAAACTGATGCGCCATTATGCAGTCGGTATAACCTTCGACAACAACCGCTGTTGCTGACGACACGATGTGGTGGCGAGCCTGCTCCAGGCCGTACAGTGAATTGCTTTTGTCAAATAGAACCGTTGTCGGCGAATTTATGTATTTAGCGCTCGCTTCGTCCAGTGTTCGACCACCGAAGCCAATTACCCTGCCGGTTACATCAGTAATAGGAAACATCAAGCGATTAACAAATTTATCGGCAATACTGCCGCCGCCCTGGTTTACAACCAGGCCGGCGTGAGCCAGCAGCTTTTCGGGAATGGCTCTGGCCCTCGCTGCTCTAATCAAATCATCCCGCGAATCAACAGCCAGGCCAAGGCGCCATTTTTTCGTGCCTTCCGGGGTTATTTGTCTTTGAGCGATATAGTTACGGGTTGACTTACCCTTTTGTTCGTCAGCGAGATTTTTCTGGAAGTACTCAGCAGCCCAGGTATTGACCTTAGCCAGCAGGTTCGGGTCGACATCAATAGTTTTTGGTTTTGAGTCTTTAGTTTTGAGTTTTTGTACTTTTATTCCGGCGCGTTCGGCCAATCTTTCTATCGCCTGGGGGAAGGTCAAGTTTTCTCGCATCTGAAGAAACTTGAAGACGTCGCCGCCGGCACCACAGGCAAAACACTTGAATATCTGCTTGACGGTGTTGACGTACATACTCGGGCGATGGTCGTCGTGGAAGGGACATAAGCCGACCATTTCGCGGCCCTTTTTCTTCAGACTGACGTGCTCGCTTATGACGTCAACGATGTCGTTGGCCTGCTGAACCTGATTAACTATACTATTGTCAAACGCGCCTGACAT